>NZ_JBIWGL010000011.1:0-123435 GCF_044763535.1 Lysinibacillus sp. NPDC095746 | reverse complement strand
CCGCTTTCGCGCAGAAACAATTGCCGCTGCCGCTTCGCTTTCGCGCAGAAACAATTGCCGCTGCCGCTTCGCTTTCGCGCAGAAACAATTGCCGCTGCCGCTTCGCTTTCGCGCAGAAACAATTGCCGCTGTCGCTCCGCTTTCGCGCAGAAAACAATTGCCGCTGCCGCTCCGCTTTCGCGCAGAAAACAATTGCCGCTGCCGCTCCGCTTTCGTACTAAAAACACTTAGCAGAAGCTAGATAAACCTACTATTAATAGACAACGATAGGAAATTCAGAAGGTTGCAAGTTAAATGATTATTATGATTATTAGAAGTTATATTTTGTTAATATTACATTTGATACTATATGAGTGAATTCGTAGGGTTTACCGAGATAACGTTTGATTGATTTATATACGGAAGTAAAGTAGTGGGAGTTACGGGCAAAGCGAAGCTCTTCACTAGGTAATTTCTGAATTAAACTGGTATGTCCCTAAAGGCATTTATGAGGACTAATATCATGTTACCTCGAGGGGGATATGCGCCGATTATATTAGGAGTAATGGGATTATTTTCACAACTTTTCGTGCAATCTTTACAAAAACATAACACTGGCTTTAAATCTTCATACTATCATTATTGGTAAGAGTTGGAGAAGGAGCCGAGATGATGCATTTTTTTCGATACATAATGGTGAAGGACAAGTTACTTATACTGATGATTGTTTGTGTACTATCAAATGTATTGCTAGGTATTTTTAGTGTTGATTATTTACGGAAAATGTCATGGCATGCAAGTGAAAGCTATACTGAAGGACTTGTACCGATCGGATGGTTAAATGAACTAGAGGAATCACAACGACAATTAGATTATTTAGTGGATTCAGCCGGAGCTTATCAAGAAATGACTGTCATTTTAAAAAACACTGAGCAGCCTTTAGAACATTTAGTAAGTCTAGAAATCGATAAAAAGATGAACCATCAGATGAAGAAATTTAAAACTTTACTAGCACAGCAGGTAGCAATGATCAATAACTATAAACAATTGGACCAAAAAGAACAGCAACAATTTTATGGTCAGTCTTATTTACCTGTAAGCCAGCAAAGTCATTCATTATTAGAAGAAACTCAAAGCTATTTGGTTCAGCGGGCTAAGGAACAGCAACAGGCATACCAGAAAGATGTGCAATTTGGTTATTGGCTATTAGGGGGAGTATGTTTATTTGTTGTTTTGTTAGTAATCTGTATAGGATTTGTAGCAACAAAGGCTGTGAATATACCAACGCGTCAATTGAAGTCGTTATTAAAGCGTGCGGAGCAGGGGGATTTCACAGCGAATGCCAGTTATGTGGCGCAGGATGAGCTGGGCGAGGTAGTATTGTCTTATAATCAGATGACAACAGAGGTGAAAAGACTACTTCATACAGTATCAAAAAGTGCACATGAGGTTGAAGAAATGACTGGGAAACTGCAGGAATCCTCCGAAAAATCGTCTAACACGACGCACAAAATTGCAAAGGATGTACAGTCTATTTCAGATTCAACTGCTGCTTCTACTAAAAAATTAGCTTCGAATACAGCATCTCTAGAGGAGGTGCTAAATAGTGTGCAAGTAATATTAGAAAAAGTGCAGGTTGTTGAAAATTTTGCTCATAAAACTGCGAGTGATGCAGAAAGTGGTACGGAAATTGTACAGGCAAATTTAACTCAAATACAGGCCATTAAACTCGCAGTTGAAAAATCGAATACAGCCATTTTTAATCTTGTAGAGAGAGCAGCTACAATTGATCAAATGGTTGAAGTAATTGAAAAAATTACCGCGCAAACAAACCTTCTAGCCTTAAATGCATCTATTGAGGCTGCTAGGGCAGGGGAGCATGGTAAAGGATTTGCGGTGGTGGCCAATGAAGTTCGCAAGCTTGCAGAGCAAACAGTTCATTCAACCCAAACGATTACGTCCATTGTACAAAATATTCATTTAGATTCCAGCTATGCTGTGCAAATGATGGAGGGTGTGTTAGTCGCAACTGAAAAGGGAGTGCAGGTTACAGGAGATACGGCAACAAGCTTCGATCATATTTTAGAAAAAGTACATACAATGAAGCCATATATAACGGAAGTATCTACAACTATTCAAGAAATTGCCAACCATACGAAAAAGGTTAGTGAAGATGCGGTAATGTTAACATCATTTTCTGATACGAATGCAGCATCCACTAAACATGTAGCTAGATTAACAGCCGATCAATTAACCGCACAGCAGCAATTCCATGATTATATTAAAGAGCTACATAAGGTATCAAAAGTTTTACAAATAGCCGTAAAGCGTTTCCGTATTTAATAAGAACAAAAGGATCTTCTTTATCAACAAAGGAGGTTCTTTTTTTTTGAGTAGTATTAAACAAAATTAATATTGCTTGAATGTCCATCTGAGTCGTACATATGTATTTTATATGTTTTTCTAGCACAATATTTCATAGGTCTCATATACTGTTGGTAAAGGATTTTTTGCTCTGTTTTTAAAAATTAAAAATATTGTGGTTGTATTTTTAATATGAACACTTTATAATGAAATTCATCAGAAGCGTTATTAAATCAATGTTTGGTTATATATTATTGTACTTTCAGAAAGTACAATTGTTCACAGGTGGAGGTTTGGAGAAATGGAAAAGATAATGGTTACAGGAGCACTAGGTCAAATAGGTTCTGAGCTTGTAGAAAAACTCCGTGGTATTTATGGAGAGGACAATGTGTTAGCTACAGATATCCGGAAGCTTGAGCATTCTAAAGGTCCATTTGAAGTATTGGACGTGACGGATGGACAAAGAATGCATGATTTAGCGAAAGATTTTGGTGCAGATACAATGATGCATTTAGCGGCGTTATTATCGGCAACAGCAGAAAAAAATCCTTTGCTAGCGTGGAATTTAAATATGGGCGGTTTAATGAATGCGTTGGAGGTTTCGCGTGAATTAAGCTTGCAATTTTTTACGCCGAGCTCAATAGGCGCATTTGGTCCATCGACACCAAAGGATAATACGCCACAGGATACATTACAGCGTCCAACAACTATGTATGGGGTAAATAAAGTTGCTGGTGAGCTGTTATGTGATTATTATTTCAATCGTTTTGGTGTAGATACTCGCGGTGTACGCTTCCCTGGGTTAATTTCATACGTAACTCCTCCTGGAGGCGGTACGACAGACTATGCGGTAGAGATCTTCTATGAGGCGATCGAGCAAGGGAAGTATACATCTTATATTCAAGAAGGTACGTATATGGACATGATGTACATGCCAGATGCATTGCAAGCTATTGTAGATTTAATGGAAGCTGATAGTAGCAAATTAATACATCGCAATGCCTTTAATATCACTGCAATGAGCTTCGAGCCATCTGAAATTGCGGCGGAAATTAAAAAGCATTTGCCACATTTTCGTATGAATTATAATGTAGACCCGGTTCGTCAAGCGATAGCAGATAGCTGGCCAAATTCTTTAAATATAGAAGCCGCACAAAAAGAATGGGGCTTTAAAGCGCAGTATGATCTAGCAAAAATGACAGTTGATATGCTAGATAAATTAAAAATTAAACTACAGACAAAAGCCTGTTCATAAATAAAAATTTCTAAAAGGACGAAGAATTTAGGTTTCTTCGTCCTTTAGTGTTGGATATTTTTGTGAATGCTGGCCGATTCCAGATGTAATTAGCCTTGAACGAGATATTAGTTCGCTACGAGCTATTTGTTGCGGTGGCTCTGCTTCACCTACTCGACTTATTCGTACATTTGAAGAGCAGTATGGCATTCCATATATCGTCGTGTATGGAATGACTGAAACAACGCCGATTGTAGCGTTATCAAATTATATATCTTGGATATTGAAAAGCGTATTGAATCGCGAGCAATGCAAGGAATGACAATGGCCGGTATAGAATCGAGCATTATTAATGACAGTGGCGAAGTGCCATGGGATGGAGAAACAATGGGTGAGTTACGCTTGCGAGGTCCATGGATTTCACACGAGTATTATCGTGATGAACGTACAAATGATGCTTATCGTGACGGCTGGTTATATACAGGAGACATTGCGGTAAGAACAGAGGATGGCTTTATCAAAATAACAAATCTTACAAAGGATTTAATTAAATCGGGTGGAGAGTGGATATCCTCAGTTGATTTAGAAAATGCGTTAATGACCCATGATGCTGTTTTGGAAGCGGCGGTTATTGCAATTCCTCATATTAAATGGCAAGAACGCCCGCTAGCTTGTGTAGTATTAAAGGAAGGAATGGCGGCAAGTGAAGAGGAGCTTCTGGCATTTTTAGAAAGTCAATTTGCACCGGATGATGTAGTATTTTTAGATGAAATTCCAAAAACATCAGTTGGAAAGTTCCTGAAGGCAAAGCTTCGAGATAATATCGCAGAAATTTATCCGAAATTAGCTTCATTTGTATAGTTAAAAGAGCGATTTCCGCAAAGGGAAGTCGCTCTTTCACTTTTTATCTACTTAACATTTGAAATACTTGTTCTACGTCTTTGTCTCCGCGGCCAGAGATATTGATAATAATGCTCTCTTCCGGTGATAATGTTGGCGCAAGTTTTAGTGCATGAGCAACTGCGTGGGAGCTTTCTAGTGCCGGAATAATTCCTTCAACCTTTGACAGCACTTGGAATGCTTCAAGCACTTCTTCATTCGTCACCGTTACATATTCTCCACGACCAATTGTTTTTAAATAGCTATGCTCTGGACCAGCTCCAGGATAATCTAGTCCAGCAGCAATTGAATACGTAGGTAGTGGATTGCCTTCTGCATCTTGCAGTACTAAACATTTGAAACCGTGTAATTCACCGGGTGTTCCTTCATTTAATGTAGCTGCCTTATCGGGTTCAATGCCGATTAGGCGAACATTTTCATCTGCAATATATTCTGCAAACGCACCGATCGCATTACTGCCGCCACCGACACAAGCAAGTACTGCTGCTGGTAGCTTGCCTTCTTTTTCTATAATTTGTTCACGACTTTCACGGCTAATGACTGATTGGAAATGCTTGACCATTGAAGGGAATGGGTGAGGTCCTACAGCAGAACCTAGTAAATAAAAAGTCGTCTCATAGTTTTCCACTAAGTCAGCAAATGCTTCATCTACAGCATCCTTTAATCGCCCTTGACCTTTATCAACAGCTACTACCTTTGCACCAAGAAGCTCCATACGGAAGACGTTTAATGCTTGACGCTTTGTATCCTCTAAACCCATATAAATGGTGCAATCCATTCCGAACATTGCACAAGCAGTTGCTGTTGCTACACCATGCTGACCCGCACCTGTTTCGGCAATCACACGATTAGCACCCATGCGCTTTGCTAATAAAATCTGTCCAAGGACGTTATTAATTTTATGTGAACCTGTATGGTTAAGATCTTCACGCTTTAAATAAATTTTTGCGCCGCCTAATTGTTTTGTTAAATTTTCAGCAAAATAAAGTGGAGATTTGCGCCCAATATATTCATGGAAATAATAATCTAGCTCTTTATTAAAGTCTTCATCGTCTTTATATTTTTGGAAGTTTTCATCTAAAATATTTAATACATTTTGAAGTTCAGCAGGAACAAAGCTACCACCAAATTCACCGAAATATCCTTTTTTCTCTACTACTATACTCATCTTCTCTCGACTCCTCTTTTCTAATTTTTCCATAAAAAAAAGTCACTACAATCCTTCTGTAAAAAGGACGAGTAACCGTGGTGCCACCTTCATTCGCATAAATTGCGCGCTTTCGTACTCCGGTAACGGGGAGTAAATTCGTCCTCACATTTGATGAGGCTGCTCCAAAGCCCATTCGCAAGTACGTACTACTGATTTGCACCAACCATCAGCTCTCTTTAAGTACGCCCGCTTGCTACTATTCTTTTTCTTAGCATTTATTGAAAAGAATTGTAAAGTATTTTCAGAATGTTGTCAAGAATAGCAAGAAAATAAAAAAAGACGAATCTATTAAGATCCGTCAGTTAAATTAAATTTTTGAAGTTTAAGCGTTTATTCAATGTATACATAATCGGTGCACCGACCGCTAAGACAACAAATTCACCTGTAGCAACAGTTAACCATGTCCAGAAGAATGGTAATTCTAATGCAATGTTCAATTCAAAAGCAATGATGAACATTGTGCAAGTAAATAATAATGTATTAATGACTAAACGTGCCCAAATATTTTTAACAAATTTACAAATAAGAATGAACAATCCAAGAGTAATCATCGAATGGGCTACACCAAAATACAAATCGATAATGCCGTTTGGTGAAAATAGATTGGAGATAAATACACCAATAATGATTCCGAAGGCAAAGCGTGGATTAAACGCAACTAGATGATTAAACATTTCTGATAGACGGAACTGCACCTCTGTAAAGCCAAATGGGGCGACTAACAATGTAATAGCGATGTAAAGAGCTGCAATTATGCCACTCGTTGTTAAAAATTTCACTTTCATTAACATTTCTCCTTAGTTTTTTTGCGTGGGATGGTTACGAACCACGTGAAGCAAATGCAATCATATCAATGTTCATGCTTATTTGTAAATAGCAATGTGTAAAAAAAACGCAGAAATTCATAGTGCTAAAGGTAATATTTAGCCCTTGTTCGTTGTGCTCATAAAAAGAGGGCTTGTACAGTTGCTTCATTACAGATGGAATGAATGAAACTGAACTATAGCTGAGAAGCAACCGTGAACATTAAAAACGGTCATAGTAAAAAGAACTGATCTAAGCAGTTCTTTTAACAAGTAGAGTTATCTTTTTAAAACACGAAATGCTTGAGCAAATTTTTGGGCGAAGATTAATGGGGGCTCTATTGATTGAAAATGAACGTATAAAATTACTGGATCTGAATATATCCAGTGATTATGGACAGCACTAATAATTAAATTATTTTCTGCAAGTACCTTAACAAATGGTGTTAATTCTTCTTGAAGTACTACAACTTCACCTAAGTTAAGTGCATTTCCATATATATCGAGTGATTCGAACGTTATTCCAGCATGAAGTGCACTACGACTTGGGCGACCTTGAATCGTAACAGTAAGATTTCGATTAAGTTTTACGGAACATACACCGTGTTCCATAGAAGCTTTTCCGTTGGCAATCTGAGCAAATTTTGTACACATATCTTGAAAGCTTTGCATTTAGACACCTCTGCTTTTTTAAACTTCTATTCTGAGGATGCCTTGGTGCTAAAGAAGAAGTAGGTGGTCTCTCGTTGGGATTTATTCATCTAAAACATTTTTAATTTCT
Organism: Lysinibacillus sp. NPDC095746; assembly: GCF_044763535.1. NCBI lineage: Bacteria > Bacillati > Bacillota > Bacilli > Caryophanales > Bacillaceae > Lysinibacillus > Lysinibacillus sp. NPDC095746. The sequence goes on along the minus strand of NZ_JBIWGL010000011.1, from coordinate 116,164 downwards.
CCTATTTCAAAAATGATATCGTCAAGTTGTTTTTTGAATTCATCTGTATATTCTAGTTCTCCATCTAAATCTTTTGTATATTCCAAGGCATTTAAGGCAAAATCTAGAGCAAATGCAAATAGACTGTCACAAAGATTAGAGATGATTGTGTCAATATCCTCTATATTTGCATTTTGTTTCTCTTGTGAATAAGAAGGTTGTTTTAAATCGGTTTCTTCATTGTTCATGGTATTCCTCCTTTTTGAAAGCAGCATTCGTCTCATTTGCATCATATGCATTAAGTGTAAAAAAGGAGACTGAAATGTGTAGATCAATGTTGTTAGCAACAAAATGTAAACATTAAGGGAGAGTACGAGATAGTGAACTCGAATGTTGATTTTATTCAGCCATTCAAGGTGTTACTCAAACGTACGTATGCTTCCAAAATAAGTAGATATCTTGTAGAAGTAATAGTGAATTAATATAATAATTTGACAGCCTGACATTTATTTTGGGGAATGTCGGGTTTTTAGGTTTTATATAAATTACTTGAAAAATCAATAGCAGAAAAATAACTTCGCGAAATTTGTCAAAAAAACTTTTGTTATATTAGAAAAAGAAATCAATTTATAGAAACAGTGTAGTTTAGTGGTTTAAAGTGACAAATTAAGTGAAAAAATAAAATATTTTGTGAAGTTTAATAGTCAGAACATTCATAATGTTATTGACGAACCTATATAATAACGATAATATAGCGATAAGTTCACACTTTGTTTGGATAAAGTGTGATAAATATTAGAGATAATATTGGGGGGATTATTTGTGAAAAGCAATTTAAGAAAGCTTTCGTTCCTGTTATTTGGATTAGTTTTAATGCTTGCTGCTTGTGGCAACAGTGGATCTAGTTCATCAGACTCGAAAGAGAACGACAAGAATAATGCAAGTGAGAGCAGCAATGCAGATGACAAAACATTTAAAATTGGGATTACTCAAATTGTTGAGCATCCATCTTTAAATGCTGCAACTGAAGGTTTCAAAAAAGCAATTGAAGAATCTGGCTTAAAAGTTGAATACGATCCGCAAATAGCACAAGGAGATAATAGTCTTAATACGACGATTGCAAACAATCTAGTAAGTGCCAACGTAGATTTAATCTTTGCTAACTCTACACCATCAGCACAAGCGGCGGCGACAGCTACTAGTGATATTCCGATTGTCTTCACTTCTGTAACGGATGCTGTTGGCGCACAGCTCATTGAATCTATGGAGAAGCCAGGGAAAAATGTAACAGGAACGATTGATTTACATCCTGATACTATTTCAAAAACAGTAGCATTCTTAAAGGAACTAGGTGCGAAAAAAGTAGGTATGGTTTACAACGCTGGTGAGCAAAACTCAGTAGCACAAGTAAAAGAAGTGAAAAAAGTTATGGCTGAGCAAGGCCTAACAGTAGTTGAGGCATCTGCGGCAACTTCTGCAGAAGTAAAACAAGCTGCTGAATCATTAATTGGTAAAGCAGATGCATTCTATATCATTACTGATAATACAGTAGTTTCGGCTCTTGAGTCTGTCATTGATGTAGCAAACTCTAATAAATTACCACTAGTTGTAGGAGAGCTTGACTCTGTAGCACGTGGTGGCTTAGCTGCATATGGTTTTGAATATTATGACATCGGTTATGAGGCGGGGCAAATGGCTGTGAAGATTCTAAAAGGTGAAGCAACACCTGCTGATATACCAGCGCAATACCCACAAAAATTAAAACTACTAATCAATAAAAAAGTAGCGGATGATTTAGGGATCAAAATTAAGGATTCTTGGGGTGCAGAGCTGTTAGAAAAGTAATGACGACATGATTATCTTATGGAACGAAGCGGGGGAGAACGAAAACTGCCCCCGCTTTATCTACTTTTTAGAATAAAAAATGAAGTCATTATGAGGAAGGATTAGCGCTATATATAGTTACGAGCGAATAGAGTACATTGCATTAATCCCAATTATGGTGGGGTAATCCTTTCTAGTTTCATCTTATTAGAATACTAAAAATTATGGTTCATATTGAAAGTTGATTGGAGTAAGGCTAGGCGACTCCTTAGGAAGTAGCGATAGAGGAACGAAGGCTTATCGGACGCCCCAGAAATCAATTTCAAGTTATGGTGTTGAGCGAAATTATTTATTAAGAAATTATGAGGAGATGATGCAACTATGCCTTTAGCAATATTTGGCGCGATGGAGCAAGGGATCATCTATGCAATTATGGCACTTGGTGTGTATTTAACATTCCGTGTGTTAGATTTTCCAGACTTAACGGTTGATGGAAGCTTTGTAACAGGGGCAGCTACAGCAGCGACAATGATTATGCTTGGCTACCACCCAATCTTAGCAACTTTGGTGGCAATTGTTGTTGGATTTATTGCTGGATGTATGACAGGAATTCTTCACACAAAAGGAAAGATTAATCCTCTATTATCGGGAATTTTAATGATGATTGCTTTGTATTCTATTAACCTACGCATTATGGGATCAACTGCAGAAAATACGATAGGTCGTCCGAATATTCCACTATTAAATTCAGAGACTTTATTTTCAAAGTTTCAAGCGTTTTGGAGTAATTTAGGAATCGATACGGCTTTAAATAACCTATTAAAAGGCCTCGGCGTTCAGCAACTACCTTCAACATGGAGTACGATAATCGTAGTTTTAATCATTACGATTATCATTAAGTTCATTACAGACTGGTTCTTAAAAACAGAGGTTGGATTGGCTATTCGAGCAACCGGTGATAATAAGCGCATGATTCGTAGCTTCTCGGCAAATACAGATACACTTATAATTTTAGGGCTAGGACTTTCTAATGCACTTGTGGCATTTTCTGGAGCTTTAATCGCTCAATATTCAAAGTTCTCAGATGTCAGTATGGGGATTGGGATGATTGTGATTGGTCTTGCATCTGTTATTATCGGTGAAGCAATTTTCGGTACAAAAACGATTATGCGCACAACTTTCGCTGTCATTGCTGGAGCGATCATTTACCGCATTATTTTAGCATTAGCATTACGAGTAGATTTCCTTGATTCAGGAGATATGAAATTAATAACGGCTATCATTGTTATTATAGCGTTAGTTTTACCACAATTTATCAATAAGGGGAAGGAACGAAAACGAAAGGTGAAGCGTGCAGCAGAGAGAACACACGTAAAGACAGTTGAGCAGGGAGGGAAGCGCCTTGCTTAAATTAACCGGCATTAATAAGATTTTTAATGAAGGTACGCCTGATGAAAAAATTGCACTCGCAGAAATTAATTTGCATTTGAAGCCAGGGGATTTCGTCACAATTATTGGCAGTAATGGTGCTGGTAAATCGACCATGATGAATATGATTTCTGGCGCGCTAACACCAGACTTTGGCACGGTATCAATTGATCAGAATGAGGTTACTACTTTGCCAGAATATAAGCGTTCTCACTATATCGGTCGAGTATTCCAGGATCCGATGGCTGGTACAGCGCCAACAATGACGATTGAGGAAAATTTAGCATTAGCTTACTCACGTAATAAGAGTAGAGGCATGCGCTTCGGTGTTGATAAAAAGCGTCGTGAATTTTTCAAGGAATCGTTAGAGATGTTGGGCTTAAATCTTGAAAATCGATTGTCTGCAAAAGTGGGCTTACTTTCGGGAGGGGAGCGTCAAGCTTTGTCACTTTTAATGGCAACATTTACGAAGCCTTCGATTTTATTGCTAGACGAGCATACTGCGGCACTTGACCCATCTCGTGCAGAGTTAATCACACGTATTACGAAATATTTAGTTGAGAAAGACAACTTAACGACATTAATGGTCACGCACAATATGCAACAGGCATTAGATTTAGGAAATCGACTGATTATGATGGATAAAGGTCAAATTATTTTAGAGGTCGGCGAGGATCGCAAGCATGAATTAACCATCCCAGATTTAATGGCAGAGTTCGAACGCATCCGCGGAGAGAAAATGAACTCAGACCGTGCGCTACTAGGATAATAAATATAAAACGCTCATACCTAGGTGTGGGCGTTTTTTCGTTGGATGTCGATATTTTTTAGAAGTTAATAAAAAACTGAAAATTTAGTTAAGTCGAAAGAAGTGCATTATAATCTAACTAAAGGAGGTGAAAAAATGTTACTCAAAAAGCGCGAAGTTTCATCAAAACAGCTCACATTAGAAATGCTTGAAAGGCGATTACCGAAATCTCACCCAAAAACTACTTACTATCAAGATTTGCTCAATAGAACAAGAGCAGGGTATGCAGGTGAGCAACGAGTAGATCGAGAATGGCAAAGTATTTATTTAGAGCAAACGCATTATTTATTACACGATGTTGCGCTTAAGGATGAAGGTGGATCCATACATCAAATGGATACATTGTTGATGTCGCAGAATTTTATTTTAATAGTGGAAATCAAAAATATCGTTGGGCGTGTAGAATATATGGAAGATAACCATCAATTTATTCGAATTACTTCTGATGGCAGAGTAGATGGCTTTAGAAATCCCTTTGATCAAGTGAAGCGCCATGCTAGGTTTTTGCGTCGGCTATTTCAAATGCGCGGTCATCATATACCGATTGAATATATAGTCATTTCTGCAAATCCGAATATGATTATGACGTCCACTTTCTTGTCGCAGCCAATCATTCATGTGAGTGGCTTGGCAGAAAGGATATATCAACTGTTCAAGCAGCATCAACAAGTCTGTCTAAGTGAAAAAGATTTGAGAGAATTATCGGCGCATATTTTAACGAGGCACAAACCAATTCAATGGACCCTAGATATTAAAGTGGATGAATTGAAGAAAGGTGCACTATGCTCTCATTGTCATTTTGACCATGTTCTACGTTACATCCATGGGAAATGGCATTGTAGCAATTGCCAATCGATTGATAATCAATCGATGCTAATCGCATTACATGATTTTCGATTAATGATAAGCAACAATATTACAAATGCTCAGTTTCGTAATTTTTTTGATATTGACTCAGAGAAGGCGGTTTATTATTTATTGAAAAAGTTAAAATTTGAAGCGATAGGTGAAAAGAAAAATAGAAAATATATAATTCCTGCGAAATTGTTAGATGAAATGTAAGCGACGTAAACTATCGGTGCGGTCAGATAGTGTCGCTTGTAAGATAGATGTCGATAAACATTTGAAAAGTTTCGATAAACAAGATAAAAGTTTCGATAAATCGCAAAAAAGTCTCGATAAACCTTTTATTCCCGCAAAAAAAGCCACACTCACTTAGCAAGTGTGACTTTCTATGTTAGACGAGTAAGCCAAATAGTTGAATGTCGTTGTTTACTTCTTTGTATTTGAAGCCGAATTCATCCATGCGAACGAGTAATCCTTCGAAGTCTTCACGATTGCCAAGTTCGATACCGACTAGGGCAGGACCACTTTCTTTGTTGTTTTTCTTTGTATATTCGAAAGTTGTAATGTCATCATTTGGACCTAGCACACTTGTAAGGAATTGGCGAAGTGCGCCTGCACGTTGTGGGAAACTAACGATGAAATAGTAAAGTAAGCCTTCGTGAATTAAAGACTTTTCTTTAATCTCCTGCATACGATCGATATCATTATTACCACCACTAATGATGATAACGACTGATTTCCCTTTAATTTCCTCTTTGTAGGAGTCGAGTGCTGCTACTGATAATGCTCCAGCAGGCTCTGCGATAATAGCATGTTTATTGTAAAGATTTAAAATCGTTGTACATACTTTTCCTTCAGGTACTAGTACGATATCGTCTAAGTAGCGACGACAAACGTCATATGTGTGGTTACCGACGCACTTTACCGCAGCACCGTCTACAAATTTGTCAATCCAATCAAGTGCCACTGCACCGCCTTCTGCAAAAGCAGCCTTCATACTGCCTGCCCCGGTAGGCTCAACACCGATAATTTTGCTATTAGGGGAAAGGTTTTTCACATAGGCAGAAACACCTGACATTAAGCCACCGCCACCAATACTTCCAAACACGTAATCAATCGGTTCTTCCATGTCATTCATAATTTCAACAGCGACCGTTCCTTGTCCAGCAATGACATCCAAATCATCAAATGGGTGAATAAAGATTTTATCGTGTTCATCGCAGTAAGCAAATGCGCTTTCTGCAGCATCATCAAAGGTATCACCTGCTAAAATAATTTCTGCATAATCACGACCAAACATACGCACTTGGTCAATTTTTTGCTTAGGTGTTGTTTGAGGCATAAAAATACTTGCCTGAATTTTCAATTGAGCACAAGCGTAGGCCACACCTTGGGCATGATTACCCGCACTCGCGCAAACGACGCCAACTTTACGAGCCTCTTCTTCAATTTTTTTAATCTTATAATAAGCACCACGAAGTTTAAATGAGCGTACATGCTGTAAATCTTCGCGTTTAAAATAAATATTAGCTCCATATTTCTCGGATAGATAGTCATTTTTTTGTAGCGGCGTATGCACCACTACGTCTTTTAAGAAATGATGTGCAATCAAGATATTTTCTACCTGCACAGTTCTAGTGTCAGCAGCTTCCATAATATTCATCCTCCGTATACGTATAAAACATTTATCTATGATAGCACATATTATAAGCTTTTTGTTATTAATTTTTAGTAAATTCTAAATTTTCGGTGTCTGTTTTATCTAGGTAACTACAAAATGCAGAATAATTAAATTTTTGCGAGAATTTTTTGTAGAAATAAAGGATGCACACATTTCCTCATAACAAAAATGGTCAAGCATATAATAGAATACCTTAGGACAAGTAGGAGGGTATGTAATTGGAAATCATTCAAGGAATTCTATCTACATACATGCAATTTTTCAATTGGGAAATGTGGAAAGAGATCTTAACTGACCCTGTATCTTGGGGGTTAATATCAACACTAATTATAATAGAAGGTTTACTCTCAGCAGATAACGCACTTGTATTAGCAGTGCTAGTAAAGCATTTGCCAAACAAGCAACGCAAACGGGCATTAATGTACGGTATGTTGGGGGCCTATTTTTTCCGATTTTTATTTATCGGGATAGGTGTTTATTTGGTAGAATTTTGGTTTATTAAATTGCTAGGAGCCCTGTATTTAGGTTGGCTATGTGTTGCTCATTTTTTACAGATAGGGGAAGCGGATAGTACTAAAGAGATGAAAAAAACAGGGTTGTTGGTTCGCCTTTTTGGAACTTTTTGGGCAACGGTTATTTCTGTGGAACTGATGGATATTGCATTTTCAATTGACGCGATTTTTGCTGCTTTTGCGATATCCAATCAAATTTGGATATTACTAATCGGGGGAATGTTAGGTATTTTAATGATGAGAACGATTGCTGGCTTATTTTTAATCGTTATAGAAAAAATACCAGAATTAGAGGCAACAGCATTCATTATTATTGGGATTATTGCACTGAAAATGCTAGCCAGTGTCATCGGTATTCACGTTCCACATTATATGTTTTTTGTGGTGTTAATTATTATTTTCTCAATAACTTTCATTATTCATTTTTTTAAAAAGATGAGGGTAGCTTAATATAAAACGGTTCTGTTCTCAATGAAGAAAGAGGACAGAACCGTTTTATTGTTATTTTACATATTGATCAGGATTCACAATATAGAACTTTTCAATATTAAGCCAGCTTTCACTCATTGGCTCGCCGTTATCAACACGTTTTTCTGTTTCTTGCATCATCCAAGCAGTTTGAGATGCATGTGCTTGTAATGCTTTAATTTTATCCATCCTCATTTCACGTATATCGTTGACAACATGTGGCTCTCCATTTTTTTCAATCGTATCATTTGCAAAGGCACAACCTAACACTTGTGGACGTGCAGCTTTTGGCATACGACGAACAGCTTCCACTACGGCACGTGCTGTAGCTTCATGGTCAGGATGCACTGCAAAACCAGGTAAGAACGTAAAGATAAGAGAAGGCATTAGCTCCTCAATTAAACCTTCAACAAGCTTTACCATTTTTTCATCATCTTCAAATTCAATCGTTTTATCACGGAAACCAAGCATACGTAAATCTTGTATTCCCATAGCCTCTGCTGCTGCAACAAGCTCCTTACGTCGAATTTCTGGCAAAGATTCACGTGTTGCAAAAGGTGGGTTTCCTAAATTACGCCCCATCTCACCTAAAGTTAAACAGGCATATGTAACCGGTGTATTCATTTTCTTTGTATAATAGGCAATTGTTCCAGCAACTGAAAAAGCCTCATCATCTGGGTGAGGGTAAACAATTAAAATATGACGCTGTGGTTGTAAATTCAAAAAGTCGTCCCCCTTAGTAAGTAAATGGCGTTTCGCTAATTTCGAGTGCAATCGCCAATTTACCTGAGTAGTCTAGTCCAGCCATTAATAAACGGCCTAAATCATCTAATTCAAAATGTGTGATGCCTTGAGCATAAACCCAGCCATGTGCCATTTTTAACCCGACACGATGGGGTGAATCATCTACCACTTTAGCAAGTTCAAAGTTGATTTTTGCATTGCGAATAAAAGCACCTGCATTGAAAAATTTTTCATCATAGTGTGCTGCATAAGAACCGTTTGTCGTCTCAAGATGAATATAAACGTCTTTGTTGGCGAAAGAATTCAATAATTCCTGCAACGTCTTTACTTGTACTTCTTGCATCTTAACACTCCTCTCGATTATTTCTCCTTTAAGTATAGTAAAAATAATTCACAAAGGGAAATTGAATGCCTATGTAACACAACATCATTAATATGCTTCACCTCCAATGAATCTCGAAGGCTTGTTTAACTTCTTTCAGTGGGCCCACATATATCAATGAAATAGGGGGACTCAGGATAAGAACTTATCATTCTGTGAAACGCCTGGGTGACCAACACCGTGCTGTGCTGCCGCTCTGTTTTACATATGAAACGTTGTCGTTAAATTGTGCTGCGCGTATTGTTGCTGCCATTCCGTTATGCTACGCTTTCATAAAAAATCCTTTGCGCTAAAGCATTCTTGCCGGGATAAATGATCCCATTTTTTAATCTATGAAGATTTTTAAGCAATATTCTTGAAAAAATTATAGAAATATATCAATATAATGAGTGTGAAAGCAATTTTGTACAAAATGTGTCGTTTTGTATTGTATACGGTTTCACAAACGAAAAGATACTGAACACGATTTCTTCCTTAACAGTGGAGAGGCAGCGCATAGTGTTGAAGGGGATTTAAAACTAGGTAATAACGAATTCTATCTTGGTACAATAGATGACGTTCCTTCAATATTGGTATGTATAGCTGTAAAAAAGGGAAGAAGACTGAAAGCTCATTATCATATTATAGTAAAAAAAGCCGCGATTCTCTTTTATGACGGAGAATCGCGGCTTTTTATAATTAGCGGTTTTTATGGGGTATGTATTTGTTAATATCGGTTGAGTTTCCGTTCAATGGAATCTAGACGATTGTTGAGATGTGATAAATGTTTATGCATTTGTCTAAATTGTACACTTTGATTTCGCGCGTCGGATGTTCTTGCTTGTTCATTTGCCTCTTCTTCCTGCAATGCTAAAATGGTGGAGAGGGTTGCTAATGAATACCCTATTGTCAAAACCATTGAAGATATTAATTCTACTTTAGTAGAGGTTATATCTCCACTTTGAATACCTGTATCTTCACCTAGGAGACCAGCTTCTTCACCAGCTAGGAAATTTCCTTCTCCATTTGGGGCTTGTTGTTGTCTACGTCTTACCATTTTTCTCCCTCCCATATACAGCTAATATATGGCCTAGGAAGCAGTAGCGTATCTTGTCCAGAGAATTAATAAAAAACAACAGTAGAAAATTCTTAATTTTCCGGTAATTTAATTGCTTTTTATGGAAAAATAGAGCAATATAGTAGAAATAAACAGTTGTTTTTAGGGGGAATAGATGTGAATAAAAACTTTAAATATTGTAAAGATTCTAGAGTTATGCGTACAAGTCGAGTTTTTCCGAATGATATTAACAATCATAATACACTGTTTGGCGGTCGTTTGATGAGTGACATCGATCAAGTAGCTTCAATTTCCGCTGCTAAGCATAGCCGTAGAGATTGTGTGACAGCTTCAACGGATTCTGTAGACTTCCTGCATCCAATACGCCCGACCGATTCTGTCTATTTCGAATCTTATGTAACGTGGACAGGGACATCTTCAATGGAAGTTTTCGTAAAGGTCATTTCTGAGAATTTGAAAACAGGAGACCGTAAGGTAGCAGCAACAGCATTATTAACTTTTGTTGCATTAGATGAAAATAATAAACCAGCCCCAGTTCCATCTGTTATCCCAGAAACAGTAGAGGAGACAAAACTACATGAAACGGCATCTGAACGAGCGAAGGCACGTGCAGATCGTAAAAAGGAAAGTAAGGCATTTGCTCAATTTATTTCGATGAACGATCCATGGGATTATCGGCTCGAAATGATGGAGAACTACTATATGTAAAAAAGGCATCTGAAACTAATCAGATGCCTTTTAGTTATTATGCCTCGGCATCATTGAGCTCGGAATCAGCTTTGTGAACTCCTTTCCGTCCCATGACATCCGCAAGAGGCTTTAACTTCTTTGTAGCGGATGATTGAACACCCACTGAAAAGTGAACGTCTCTAATACTTATAGGTGGGTGTACCTGTCGCTTTGCTTTCGTTAAAAGACATCTGTAGCTGACGCTATGCTTTCGCTACCAAAACAACGCTTTCGGTCAAAAGACATCTGCTGAAAAAAGTTAGATTTCTGTTACTGTTACTTGTGGTGCACCAAAACGAGATTTTGCACCGTGCATAACTGGCCCTACATAGTCATTTAATGCCCAACCGTGAGCGATTGCAGCTGAAACGAATTCTTTTGCTTCAATTACAGCTTCTTGTACTGAAAGACCGTTTGCAAGGTTTCCTGTTACGGAAGCAGCAAATGTACAACCAGCCCCATGGTTATAAGTTGAAGCTACTTTTTCAGATTCTAATAAGTAGAATTTTGCACCGTCGAAGAATAAGTCAGTTGCTTTTTCAGTAGCTAACGCTTTTCCACCTTTTATCACAACGGCTTTGGCACCAAGGTCGTGAATTTTACGAGCGGCTATTTTCATTTCTTCGATTGTTTTTGGTGTCCCAGTACCAGCTAATTGGCCAGCCTCAAATAGGTTAGGTGTTGTAACTGCAGCTAATGGTAAAAGATGTTGAATCATTGCATCCGTATTACCAGGGTTTAATACTTCATCTTCTCCTTTACATACCATTACAGGGTCAATGACCACGTTTGCAGTACCAGATTTTGCGATAGCATCACCTGCGATACGAATAATCTCTTCTGTTGACAGCATACCAGTTTTTATGGCGTCAATGCCTGTTGAAAGAGCAGTATCGATTTGTTTTTGTAAAAGCTCTGTTGGTAATGGTGTTACGTTATGAGTCCAACCGTTTGGATCCATTGTTACGACAACTGTTAATGCCACCATGCCATATGTGCCGTGCTCCTGAAATGTTTTAAGATCGGCTTGCATACCTGCGCCACCTGATGTATCTGAACCAGCAATCGTTAAAGTTTTTTTTAGAGCCATGTGGAATATCTCCTTTATAGATAAAAGTTTTAAAATTACCATCTAGTATAGTCTTATTCTGATGCTGTAAAAATAGTCAGAGTTAGATATTTTTAGAAGGTCAGTTTAACTTCTTTCAGTAGAAGTCTTTATTTCTATAGACGGTGTGATGAATGTGGTTTTTCTCACTTTTCATCTGAAGGAAGTTAAAGCCTTTACCGGATGTCATAGAATCGGAAAGGCGTTAAGAATGTTAGCCTAAAACCATCGATCCGTGCGATAACGGCTAACTGACCTATATCAGTATCGTTGCCGCTACGTTAGTATTGCGCTTTCGCACAAAAAACAATTGTTGCTGCCGCTACGTTAGTATTGCGCTTTCGCACAAAAAACAGTTGCAGGCCTAAGCGTAAAGCCGATTCTGGACGGAATTATGCCAAGGCATAAATTGGATACTTGAATTCAACATTATTTTTTTGTACCGTTGTAAGAAGAGAGAGGGGCTTATATTACAATGAAACAAGTATTCCCGAATGATTGGCAAGCAATACTTGCAGAAGAAATAGAAAAGACATATTACACAAAGTTACAACAATTTGTAGATCATGAATATGCAACACAAACAATTTATCCACCGATAAATGACATAATGAATGCATTTAATACGACGGCCTATCAAGATGTAAAGGTCGTAATTTTAGGTCAGGATCCGTATCATGGACCAAACCAAGCACATGGATTAAGCTTTTCGGTCATGCCGGGAATCAAACATCCACCAAGCCTACGAAATATGCTACAAGAATTACAAGATGATCTTGGCTATCCAATCCCTCAAAATGGAACATTAACAAAATGGGCGCAGCAGGGAGTAATGTTATTGAATACTGTATTAACTGTTCGAGCAGGTCAAGCGAATTCTCATAAAGAACAAGGATGGGAGCAATTTACCGATGCTGTAATCGATAAATTAGCATCAAGAGATAAACCAATTATTTTCGTGCTTTGGGGTAACCCAGCACAACGTAAAAAACAATTAATTCGTAAATACTCAACATCGCATTTAATTTTAGAAGCACCTCATCCAAGTCCACTAAGTGCTTATCGAGGTTTTTTCGGCAGTAAACCATATTCGAAGATTAATGCACAGTTAGTGGAATGGGGAGAGCAACCAATTGATTGGAATCTAGCATAGATTGACATAGATCGATATCTTCATTCAATAATTTTTTTTAACGAAAGCGAAGCAACAGCTACAAATGTTTCCTGTAGCGAAAGCAAAGCGACAGCTACAATTAGACAAGGCGAAATTGAATGCACATCACTCACCGTTTCGTGTTACAGTTAATAATAGAAGAAAGTGAGGAACAACGATGAAGGTAAATTGTTTCAAATGTCAATATTTTAAAGTAACGTGGGACCCAAAAACTCCACGGGCATGTGCAGCATATGGCTTTAAAACGAAGCAAATACCATCTGTTGTCGTTAAACAATCCTCTGGCACAGACTGTTTAAAATTTGTGCCAAAAGCAGAAAGTGGGAGAATACAATGATTCCTTATCAAGCCGTTATTCAACAACTTGAAAAACAATTATCTGGTGTTAAAAATGCTGGGGACGAACAGCAAATTCGTGAGGCCTTAACGGCAATCCGAGCATTATGTGATGTGGTATTAGACTCATCTGACGATATTTCTAAAGCCCAGTCAAAACATCTACCACAAATGCTAGTGTCAGAACCGAAGCAAACAAGCTTATATACTGCAAAAATTGAAGAAGAAGACGGAGCAAATGGTGATTCAATTTTTGACTTTTAATTATCTTCTTCAGTGAAGATGCCACTTAAAAGGTGGCTAGATGAATGCGGATGTGGTTCCTTTTCAGTAGGTGTCCTAAAGCCTACTGAATAAAGATAAAGCCCCCGGTGGATTTTGATAGGAATAAATTGTGCAACACATTTCAAAATCCGGACCATTGTTTATCTGCGCGAAGGCGACAGCGGCAATTAGCCAAGGCGAAATTGATTAAAGGTAGGGATAATGACATGAAAAAGTTTATCGTAACAGGTGCACTCCACGGCTTTTTAGCAGTGGCATTGGGTGCATTCGGTGCACATGCTTTAAAAGAGGTTCTAGACGATTATAGTCGCGGAATTTGGGAAACTGCTGTTCAGTACCAAATGTTTCATGCCACGGCTATACTGGTAATTGGCATATTGATGAGCTCGAAACTACTAGGTGAAGTAAAGCAGTTAAATTTAGCTGGAATCTTTTTTAACCTAGGTATTGTCTTCTTTTCAGGAAGCTTATATGTACTGGCAATCAGCGGCGTTAAAGTTCTAGGTGCCATCACGCCAATCGGTGGTGTTCTATTTTTAACAGGCTGGGTTCTAATAATAGTTGCTGCCCTTAAACATGCGCGATGAAAGTTAAATATGAATATTTTTCCAAAGTTACTCCTTTGCACTATGTGTGAAGGGGTTTTTTTGTTGGAACTAGTAATGGGTCAAGTGAATTTTCCTTCGTAATGAACAATATAATTACAATACAATGGTTAGTTTTAATTCCTATTTTTTTTGTAAGGATTTATAGTACACTATAATTATCAAATAAGTTCGAAAATAGGAAGCGAGGTTTTGTGATATGGAGAAGCTTTTTACTTTACTAGATCATAACTATGATGAAATGGTAGCGATTCGTCGTCATTTACATGAATACCCAGAATTATCCTTTGAGGAAGTGGAAACTCCAGCCTATGTAGCTGCTTTTCATCGAGCATTAGGACATGAGGTTCGTGAGCATGTAGGAGAACGTGGTGTTGTTGCTACTTTACGCGGAGGGAAGCCAGGTAAAACAGTGGCATTACGCGCTGATTTTGATGCACTGGCAATTCAGGAGGAAAATAACGTCCCTTATAAATCAAAAGTAGATGGTAAAATGCATGCATGTGGACATGATGGTCATACTGCAACATTACTAGGGCTTGCTAAAGCACTTCATGCGATAAAGGATGATATTGCGGGCAATGTAGTATTTATTCATCAGCATGCAGAAGAGATGGCGCCTGGTGGAGCAAAGCCTATGATTGAAGATGGCTGTCTAGACGGGGTAGATGTTATTTTCGGTACACATTTATGGGCACCAACACCGTTAGGAGATATATTGGTGAGAGACGGGGCGATTATGGCTGCTGCGGATAAAGTGGAAATTACGATTCATGGCAAAGGTGGTCACGGTGCGGAGCCTCATCATTCTATTGATGCAGTTACTCTTGCGTCACAGTTTGTAGTCAATGCACAGCAGATTATATCTCGACGTATTGATCCATTAAAGTCAGCTGTCTTAACGATTGGTCATTTGGAGGCGATTAATCCTTTCAATGTTATTGCCGAACGGGTAGTATTAGCTGGAACAGTCCGCACTTTTGAAGAGCAGGTACGTAAACAAATGGAGCAAGAACTTGAGGCAATTTTAAATGCCACTTGTTTGGCATTCGGTGCAAGCTATGACTATCGTTATACAAGAGGCTATCCACCGGTGTATAACCATGTGAAAGAAACAGAATTTATTGCAAAACTTGCAGCAGATGTACCAGGAGTAGAAAATATTATCACGTGTCCACCGTTTATGATTGGTGAGGACTTTGCGTATTATTTAGAGAATGTACCAGGAACATTTTTCTTCACAGGTGCTAAAAAGCCAGAGTGGGAAGTAGCATTTCCTCACCATCATGCACGCTTTGACTTTGATGAACGTGCAATGTTGATTGCTGCCAAAACATTAGGAAAAGCAACATTGCAGTTTTTACAAGAAAATCAATAGTAAATAAAAATTGGCATGCTAGGAGATATCCTAACATGCCAATTCTTTTGATCTAATGGCAATATCCACGCAGATTCCTCGTTTCATACTACTAACACATTTGCGACGCATGCAAGGATACGAGACTCAATGAGGAGTCTAACGAAATTTGCAATGCGACGAAGCTTAAGTAAAACAGAGCGAAGGAGCAAGCCGATTAGCCTATGAGGAGCGGGATTTTACCATAAAGAAAATATGAATTTTTGAATAGCTTTTTCTTATGGATTTTGGTTAAAATAAGCCATTTCTTCATCATATTCAGCGAAATCAAAATAAATCATTGGGAAAAGGAAACGATGATTCGATTTGAGTTCACGTAAAATAACATGGTCTCGACCGGCTGCTTCTACAACGCCTCGCACAGTTTTTGTGTTTTTTCCTTGCTCAACCGCATGCTCGAAGGAAAAATGGAAAGTTCCAGGCTTTCCGCGATTTAATCGGAAAATATTTTCAATATACGATTGCTCCCGTCCAGGTGGTCGTGCTCCAGTCGTCTGTGGAGGCATTACCTGTGGCGGCATTTGTTGTTGCGTTGTCGGTGTCCAATAATAAGGCATCATAAGTTATCAACCTTCTTTCTTTTAGATTTGAGGACAATCTTCTTCGGTTGGCGAGAAGAAGCAATGTGCTTTGAATCTCCCCGTATTCCACTGACCATACCATTGTGCTGGACAATCTCCCTCAGGTCTGAAAAACCATAGAGAACGAGTCGCCGGATGGAATCTTTCGCCTTGAATAACTCTCTTCGTTAATCGAATGTCTTGATCACGTGCGCGTTGATAAAAGTAGCCTTTTTGTGTCGCTTCAAAGCCTCCAGGACGCTGATAAACCATTTGTTCAATTGTACGAACATCCGTAAAATCTAAACAATCGGCTCGTACACGATTGACGCCAACATTGCCGACCATCAGCATACCTAAATTTCCTTCACCTTCTGCCTCAGAGCGCATAAGACTTGCTAGCATAGCTGTTTGTGCATCATTCGTCTTTATAACGGCGATTTTCACTCCTCCTCGCAGACAGTATATGCATGATGGTATTGTAGACATGTTTAATTTTAACTTTTTTCAGTAAGTGTTTTGGTAGTGAAAGCGAAGCGACAGGTACAGATGTTTTTTGACGGAAAGCGAAGCGACAGGTACAGAAGTCTCCTATCTCTATAGTATGAATGCGGGGCAGTGGATGTCCTAACGCCTGTACCTGCTGAAAGAAGTTGAAGCCTCCAGCGGTGGATGTCACGTAATCGAAAAGGGTCGCATTTATGCGATAACGGCTAATTGACCAGCATCCTGCTGCTGACGCCACGCTTTCGCGAAAAAACATCTGTAAGCCTAAGTGCAAATCTGATTCCGGACGTAATTAAAATTGAAAGAAATTCACAATTTAAAAATGCTACGCATATATTAGTAATACGAGTAGTCTGTAAAAGTAGATATTCAACACCAAACGTAAGCTATATAAGTTGATTGGAGTGAAGATGAGGTCCTTGGGAAACAGCGTCACGGATAAGACCCCGAAGCGTAAACGAGTAGGGGAACGAAGGCAAAAAGTATCAGTCCTGTGGTAACGCCTTGTACACTTTCACATAGAAAACACTTTTTCTTCCGATGTCCCAAGGAAACCGCCTAGCCAGGAACGGAAATCAACCCCACGTTATGTTGATGAGCCAAAATTTTATAAATAGAGATAGAATGGGGAACATGAGATAGGAAATTGCATGTGTATTGAATACATGTGAGGTGATAGGGTATGGAGATTGGTGTTTGGGTAGGCATTTTGTTGAGTGCTGTGCTGGCATTTTTAGTAGGGAGTTTTTACGGACAGCCACTCCATTGGTATCTCTTTATATTAATAATTGTAATAGGATTTTTTATCCATACGATTATACTAATTTTGAAAGTTAACGATGAAAGGTCTTTAAAATAAGAAAGTGTCATCGCGGTTGGTGGCACTTTTTTTATTTTTTTGATTAAGTAGATGAAATCTAATGTTTTGTAAGTATATTAAAAATAAACTGTGACATACTAAAGTGGAAAATTATTTTTTGCTTTTATGAAGGAGTGTTATAATGCATAATTTTGGTACGTTTGTAGCAATTATCATAAGTGCATTCATGGCAGTTGGTATAGCAGAATACTATCATCAACCATATAATTGGTATTTAGTTTTTCTTATGATTCTAACGGGCTTTTTTATTCATACAATTATTTTAATATTGGAATCAGAGAACAGCGAAGAAAGTGAATATTAAAAAATGCGAGTCCACGACTATGGACTCGCATTTTTATCTATATTCAGCTGAAGACTCCCACCTTATGAAGTCAGTGAGATGAATCCATTTCCAAATCTACTGAATGATGATCAAGCACCCTGACGCAATGACGACAAGGCGATGATATTTAAAAGCAATTTAGACAGTTAAGAATTTCACAAGTTTTTCGTTATCAAGAAGGTTACCAACGAAGAATGCACCAAACTCACCATAGCGAGCTGAAACTTCATCAAAACGCATTTCATATACTAATTTTTTGAATTGTAGTACGTCATCTGCAAATAGTGTTACGCCCCATTCGTGATCATCGAAGCCAACAGAACCAGTAATGATTTGTTTAACTTTACCAGCATAGCCACGACCAATCATACCGTGAGAACGCATTAGAGATTTGCGTTCATCCATTGAAAGCATATACCAGTTGTCATTGCCTTGACGACGTTTATCCATAGGATAGAAGCATACATGCTTAGCACGTGGAAGTTCAGGATATAGACGAGCACGCACGTGTGGATTTTGGTAAGGATCTTCGTCTGACTCACCTGCTAAATAGTTAGAAAGCTCTACAACAGATACATATGAATATGTAGGAATTGTAAAATCAGCAATCGCTAATTTATTGAATTCAGCTTCAAGCTCTTGTAGCTCATCCATTGTTTCACGTAATGTCATAATCATAAAGTCAGCTTTTTGACCAACGATCGCGTAAAATGCATGAGCACCTGTTTTAGCGATATCAGCTTCGTTTAATTTTTCTAAATATGCAATGAATTCCTCTACTGCTGCTTGGCGTTCCTCAGCAGAAACTAGTTTCCATGAAGCCCAGTCAATTGAGCGGAAATCATGTAAAGCGTACCAACCATCTAAAGTAATTGCTGCTTCATTCATTATTAAGAACACTCCTTTATAAGTGAATATCTTTCAAATTTTAGTTTATCATAGTTTGTACAAATTCCCTAAGTCCATGATTGCATTTCACGAATTTGACACCTTCGATAGATAATGTATTCTAAAGAGAATAGATGTAGATAGAGGAGTTCCAACCATGAAAAGTATTTTACAACAGCCGATTTGGCGTTTTTACGATCAATCCATTAGCGCGAAGCAAAGATCGCCACTTGAATCCTTTGCAACAGACGATACTTTATGTCAGTTAGTAGGTCAATTATCTTCTCCACCAACTATTCGTACATGGGTACATGATGCATCGGTTGTGCTTGGTATTCAGGATCACCGTTTACCATATGTGCAGCAGGGTATGGACTTGCTCAAAGAACGTGGCTATGATCCTATTGTACGCAATTCAGGCGGATTAGCAGTTGTGCTTGATGAAGGTGTACTGAATATTTCTATTGTTTTATCTGAACAAGCGGAAGCACTAAGCATTAATGATGGCTATGATGTCATGGTAGCTCTAGTAAAAGGATTGTTCCCTGAAGTATCGGATCAAATTGAAGCCTATGAAATCGTAGGCTCTTATTGTCCAGGTTCTTATGATTTAAGTATTGCAGGGAAGAAATTTGCTGGTATTTCTCAGAGACGCCTACGTCAAGGAGTAGCAGTGCAAATTTATTTATGTATTGAAGGAAGCGGTTCTGAGCGAGCAGCTCTCATTCGTGACTTTTATGAGGAAAGTCTAAAAGGTGAGGAAACAAAATTTACGTATCCTAACATTGTCCCTGATGTAATGGCGTCATTATCCGAACTTATTGATGCATCATTAACAGTGGAAGCCGTTGTTATTCGTTTACAGCAGCTTCTTCACAATATGGCAGAAGAAATTCGGGCTGAATCTTTTCATGATGAAGAATTAACGCAATATGCGTTTTATTTACAACGTGTTTTAGAGCGGAATAAGAAAATGCTAGAACCGAAACTTTAATCAAAAATCGTTTCAAAGAAAAAAGCGATGCTGCTAATTAAGCGCATCGCCATTTTCTTGTGCATAAGGACTACTTACAACAAGATTTCCGTTTTTCTCCATTTTAAAAACAGGTGCAATTCGTTCTTCCTCTTCATCTAGTGTTACTAGTCGTCGAGCTCGGTTCATAATTTGTACAAATTGCTCGTAATCTTTTCGAATAGCTCTATTTTCTTCTTCTAGCTGTGTTATAGTTTTTTCTAGTTTTTTATTTTTCTCAGATGTTACGTGTACTAGTTGTCTCCATTTTGTAGACTCATTACCTATTTCACCAGAGTGCTGTAAACGTAATAAATAAGCTATGACAATATCAAGATTTAATGCAGAAAGAGGAATTGATTTACCCTCTGCACCACTACTATTAACTGTAAACATACTAGAAGCACGGCGTCTTGCTGGAGCTCCCAACACTCGCATTCTTTCTTTTCTTTCTTTTTTTGCTTGTGATAATTGTTCCTCGTATTCTTTACGAACAACAGCATTCCAACGAAAACCACATGCAGCAGCAGTACGATTTAAAGCATCACCAGCTTCCTCAAAGGCATTTAATTGTGTACTACCTTCTGTCACATGGCGAATTACCGCCTCAGCTAATAATTCATCGTTTTCTTCTAACCAAGCATCTTGTCTTACTTTACTCATATTAAAATCCTCCCACCTTTATTTGGAACTTTTATTTACAATTAGCATGACCAATCTTTTAACCTTTTATTCATCTATGTGGAAGAATTATTATGCTTGAATACAAGGGGAAAAATGCGATACAATACCCGATGTAGGTTTGTACGTATGCTACATACTTAACTATGTGAAGTCATACGTTCAATAGAAACGAATTTTTGAATCAAGAATCGACTTTGTGCATGCACAAAGAGTCCCATTCCGATTCCGTGATATCCGCCGGAGGCTAGGATGTTTGGACACCCGCTAAAAAAGTGATCTAAAACCGCATTTATCTCACCACCTATAGAATAGGAGACTTCTGTAGCTGACGCATACTTTCGCTGCAAAAGACATTTGTAACTGCCGTTTCACTTACGTAGCGAAAACAGCTGTACAAGTCGCTGCGCTTTCGGTCAAAAGCCATCTGTAGCTGACGCTGCGCTTTCGCTACCAAGACATCTGTACCTGTCGCTACGCTTTCGGTCAAAAGACCCCTGCTGAAAGAAGTTAAAAAAATACTATATAGAAAGGGTTGTTGACAAAATGGCAAACGAATTTAAAGTTTGCGATGAATGTCAGGCCGTTAACTTAAAAACGTTAATTCCAAAATTAAAGGAAATCGATCCTGATGCAACCATCGAAATTGGCTGTCATTCTTATTGTGGCCCAGGACGTAAAAAAACATTTACCTTTGTAAATAGCCGTCCTGTTGCCGCATTAACGGAAGAAGAACTAATGGAAAAGGTTTTAGCAAAGTTAAAAAAATAAGTAAAACAAAACGCTATCTTCACTAGTCTAGTTGAAGATAGTTTTTGTTTTTTTTTGGATTTTTAATATCGACGGATGGAAGAGTCAGAGTGACGGATAGATCCTCCGTAGTGACGGAAAGAAGAGCCAGAGCGACGGAAGGTCATCGGAGTGACGGAAAGAAGGGTCAGAGCAACGGAAAGAATCTTTGGAGTGACGGAAAGAAGAGTCAGAGCGATGGAAGGCCATCGTAGTGACGGAAAGAAGAGCCAGAGCGACGGAAAGAATCTTTGGAGTGACGGAAAGAAAGAGTCAGAGCGACGGAAGGCCATCGTAGTGACGGAAAGAAGAGCCACTTCGATAGATAGAGCGTATAAAGCGAGGGATGGGAAGCTTTACTTTCGCTCCATCGATTAGAAATTAGGTCAATTGAATCCTAAATTAAGACGAGAATACAGTGAGTTAGGTTGATAGTCTCTATAATTAAAAGTAAATATGTATGCTAGTCCTATATTTATCGCATATAATAGAACAAATAGGAAACGGGGGTGCTGTACAATTGACACATTATGCAAAAGCTAAATTACAAGAGGAAAAAGTATTCAAGGATCCAGTGCATCGCTATGTGCATGTACGGGATCAAGCGATTTGGGATCTAGTTGGTACGAAAGAATTTCAGCGATTACGACGAATTCGCCAGCTTGGTACAACGTTTTTAGTGTTCCATGGAGCGGAGCATAGCCGTTTTAGTCACTCGCTTGGCGTTTACGAAATTGTACGCCGTATAGTAGATGATATATTTGCAGGTCGTCCTGAATGGGATGAGGATGAACGATTGCTTGTGCTTTGTGCAGCCCTTTTACACGATTTAGGGCATGGACCATTTTCACACGCTTTTGAAAATGTCTTTGAGCTTGATCATGAATTTTATACAAGGCAAATTTTACTCGGCGATACAGAAGTGAATGCAGTATTGAAAAAAGTATCAGCTGATTTTCCAGAGAAAGTATCACAGGTAATTGAAAAAACATATCCGAATAAGCAGGTTGTCAGTTTAATATCAAGCCAAATAGATGCAGATCGTATGGATTACTTACAGCGTGATGCTTATTTTACTGGCGTAAGCTATGGTCATTTTGATATGGAACGAATTTTAAGAGTGATGCGTCCGCGAAAAAATCAAGTCGTTATTAAGACGACGGGCATGCATGCGGTAGAGGATTATATAATGAGCCGCTATCAAATGTACTTACAAATTTATTTCCACCCAGTATCTCGCAGCGCAGAGGTTGTTTTAAATAATATTTTAAAACGCGCTAAAGAACTAAGCTTGGCAGGCTACAAATTTAAGCACGAGCCTACACACTTTTTAGCGTTTTTCCGTAACTCAATTACGCTTGAAGACTATCTTGCATTAGATGAAAGTATTCTTTTTACATATTTTCAGCTTTGGATGCAAGAGGAAGATGCTATATTACGTGATTTAAGCCGCCGTTTTGTTAATCGAAAGTTATTTCAGTACATCGATTTAGACCCAGGTGTTGAATTGGATAAATATCAAAAACTCCAAGAACTCTTCAAACAAGCTAATTTAAATCCAGAATATTATCTTGTCCATGATACGACGGCAGATCTACCTTATGACTTTTATCGACCTGGAGAGGAAGAAGTGCGTGTTCCTATTTTCTTAGAAATGAAAAATGGAGAGCTACGAGAGCTATCGCGTGAATCTATTATTGTTGATTCCATTTCTGGCCGCATGAAGCGAGATCATAAAGTCTATTTTCCACTAGATTTTTTAGAAGACAACAGTACCCATTCCGATATTAAGAAGCAAATATTAGCCATCCTTCAAGGAAAAGGGAAAAAATAAAAAAATTTTTTTATGTATAAAAAAATGTATATAAAATAATCAAATTAAATAGTATTCCAACATACAAATAGTGAAAAACAGTGAATGTACTCTAAATGAGTTACTTTCACTGTTTTTTTGTTGTGTATAAAGATGAAAAAAGTGGAAAAAATATAGAATTTTTTAGAATCTTTTAAATAAAAAGTCCGTGATTGTTTAGAAATTGTTTAGTATTATCTTTTATAATGAGCCAAAAACCCTAAAGGGGGTGAGGTCTATTATTGAAGGTATCACAAAAGTACTATGTATACATTCTAATTTTACATCGAACATACATAAGTCATCATGAATACCTACTCCGAGTACTTAATAGAATGTATGACGACAACTGAATAGGAGGAAAGAGAGATCAACCGATGTTTGTAGCATACTTTTACAACATGTAGAAAGGATGTAACGTCGTCAGCAAACACCAACAGGTATCCCTCTGAACTTAGAAAAGGAGAGAAACATGAGGAAATTAAAAAAACTAAACATAGCAATGATCTTAATGCTACTCGTATTCCAAACAGTACTATCACCGATATCAGTGTTTGCGATTGAAGACACCTCTTCAACACCATTAGAGTCTGAGCAACAAGATCATAACCAAGAAATCGGAAAAGATGGTAAAGAATCTAGTGATATTACTAGTAGCACAAATGGAGAAGGTGGCACAGAAGATAAAAATCCAAGTGAGGATGATAAAAATCCGAGTACAGTAGATAAAGATCCAAGTACAGTAGATGAAAGTCCAAGTACAGTAGACAAAGATCCAAGTACAGAGGATAAAAATCAAAGTACAGAAGATAAAAATCCAAGTGAAGATGACCTTAAGGGCGAAGGGGACGATGCTAACAAACCAGTAGAGGGTGAATCACCACAGCCACCGAATAAACAAATAACACCTGGTTTACCTGTTGATAGAGAAGATATTAACTTTAAAGAGAAAATCACTTTAAAAATTAATGGGGCAGAAGTTTCTGGAACATCGGCACAAGGAAAAGTTGGAGATTTTGTAGAATTTAGAGTGGATTTAGGTTTAGCCCCAGGTCACCAGTATAGTGAAGGTTCTACTTTAACTTATACATTGCCGAGTCAATTTGCAGGTCTAAGTGGAGACACACCTTTATATTATCAAGGTGCTTTAATTGGTAACGTAGTTGTTTCAGGGCAAACTGCTACTCTTACATTCACGGATAAAATTCGTGATGAAGCTAATGCGGGTACAATAGTAGAAGATGTTTATTTCACTATTAAAGGTGAACTTCAATCTGTAGGTGATGGTTGGTTACAGAATATTGAAGTGCCAGGATACCAGACGATTGAATTGAATTTTCAACCAGCAAATAGCGGTCAAGTAGTTTCTAAATCAGGTAAAGCAGACCGTGATGGTAAAAATAGTGAATTTATTACTTGGACAGTAGATGTTAATACGAACTTAGATGTGAATAGTAATACTGGTAATACTACATTTACTGACACATTAATTAATCAACATAGCTTTGAAGGCATTCCAACTGTAACTGAATTAAGTATTTCTCCAACGGGAGCTATAACAGTAGGTAAAGAATTAACACCAGCACCACCGACAACTATTAACGATAATACAATGACAATTGACTTACCTAATAAGGAACATACAGGTTACCGTATTACTTATAAAACAAAAGTTGGCGATCCGGGTAATGTTGAAAATGCAAACTTTGGTAACGTTGCTACTTACAATGGAACATCAACAAAACCAATTTATGTGAATGTTGAATTTGGTACACCTTTAGAAAAGTCAAGTTCAGGTCCTAATATTGCTGATTTAACAACAGAATGGAACATTAAATACAACTTTAATAAGCGTAATATTCCAGCAAAACAGGCAATATTATCTGATACATGGGATGAGACACAAATTTTAGTCGGAAATGTAGACGTTTATGAAGAGAATGGCACACCTGTTGCTAAAGAAAAATATAACTTAACTCATAATAGAACAAATGGTTTCGAATTGTCGTTTAATGACGATGTAACTGGAGCATACGTTATTAAATACAAAACTAAGCCTGCCGATGGTGTATATCCGACAACAGAAATTAAAGTAAAAAATACAGTTACTCGTGAGGATGGCTTGGAAAGTATCGCCTATTCTCATTATAAAAAGAATGAACTAGTATTAGACAAATCTGCTCTTGGGGTTGACTACCAAAATAAAACAATCTCGTGGAAGATTGTGGCGAACCAAGCGAAATATGCGTTGAAAGCTGGGACAATATTTGAAGATACGTATAGTGATTCATTACTAAAATTAAAAGATGGTAGTTTAACAGTCACAGTTGATGGTAAGGAGTTTAAAGACTTTACTTTAGATAAAACAGAAGTTGACGGTAAAGAAATAGGATTTATTCTTAAATTAGAACAGCCAGTTAATGGTGTAATTGAAATTAACTATACAACAGATTATGAAATTAAAGATATTGGTACAAATGATCGTACTTACACGAATACTGTGAAATTGAAAGACACTGGTATATTTACATCAGAGTCGTCTGATTCAGCAACGCAAAAGGTTAAAGAAGAACAAAAAGCAAATGGTAAAAAAGATGGGTATTATAACTATGAAACGAAAACATTCCATTGGGATGTTGAGCTAAACTTTAACTATAATACATTTGAGAATGCAATATTTAAAGATACATTAGATCCATCTCAAGAAGTGACTAGTATTACAGTAACTGAAGGTAAATTAAATGCAGCAGGACAATTTGAAGCAGTCTCATCAAAAAATTACACTAATACATCACCTAACAAAAATGAAATCGTGCTCGAATTAGGACCGATTAAAGGACCTTATAAGGTGACGTATACATCAAAAGATGCTGATGGTGTATTCCCACATGGTTCAGACATTACAATTAGTAATAAAGCAGCATTGTATGAAAATACAAGTACTAAGCCTAACGCAGAATGGGAGAAAGATGTATCGGTTTCTCATACTAAGAACATCTTAGATAAAACAGGCAAACAAGTAGGTAATTCTCCGCAAGTTAACTGGAGTTTTAAGTTTAACTATGCACAGTCACAATTAAATAACATCGTTATTACTGACACTGTAGATAAAGACAGCGAAGGTAATCCAAACCAATTGATTTTAAAAGATTCATTTAAAGTATATGAAATGAATTTTACAGGAACTAACCCAACACCGACTCGTGGTAAAGAAATTAGTTTATCAGATGCTAATTTTAACGTTGATATTGAAAAAGGTACGTTTACATTAAAATTACCTAATGGTGATAAAGCATATTACGTTACGTACTCAACAGTATTTATGGGAGCATCAGGTGAGAGTATAAACAACACAGTAGATGTTGCTTATACTAGTACAGATGGTGATCATGGTCAGGATGTATTTAATAAAAACAACTTCACTTATGATGGTGGTGGTAAAGTTGGTAAAGTACCATTCGTCATTATCAAAACAGATGCAGCAACAGGTTTACCAATGGAAAACGTTAAGTTTGACTTACTAGGACCATACACAGGTAACACTGTGTTAGCATCAAAAACAACAGGTGCAGAAGGCTATTTAAACTATGGCTTAAAATTAGCGCCAAGTACTGCCGGTAAGAAATATAAAGTAATTGAAGAAACACAGCCAGGCTATGAACCATTAACAAAAGAGTTTGAACTTGATGAAAAAGAAATCGAAACATCAGGTAAGTATGCTGGTTTCCAAGTGATTGAAATTGAAAACAAACCATTAAGTGGTTTAGCATGTAAAAATTTTGGATTAACAGTATACGATATTGACGGTAAATTAGTTAATGGAACAGTGACATTAGTAAGTGAAGCGACGGGTATATCCGAAAATCATCCCGTTGAAAACGGTAAAGTTACTTTTACTCCAGACCAAGTTAAAGCTGGTCAATACGATGTTTATGATTCAAATGGAAATAAGCTAGGTAACATTACAGTAAAATACGATGATAATTGTAAGGATGAAAATGTAATTCAACCAGCACCTAAGTGCGAAAACTTCACAATCGTGGTTGAAGATACAGACGGAAATATCCGTACAAATATTAAAGAGTTAACATTAAAATCAGGTACTACAGAAATAAAGGCATCAACAGACGCATCAGGCAAGTTTATTTTTGAATCAAACAAAAATAATCCTACTAATGGTGTAAAGCCAGGAGAGTATCTGGTGTACGAAGGTAAACAATTCTTAGGAACAGTAAATTTAACGTATACAAAAGATTGTGGGCATGAATTTATCATTAAACAATTACCAAAATGCGAAGAGTTCAAATTAACTGTAAAAGATGTTGATGGTAATAAAATTACGGATGATACTACAAAAATCGTTGTTAAAGATGCTGCCGGTAAAGAAATTATTAATACAACAACTAAGACAGGTGTTATTGTATTACGGGATTTAGACCCAGGTACTTACACAGTTGAAGTTGGTGGTGAAAAAATTGGTACCTTCCAAACAAATATCGAATGTGAAAAATCAATTCAACCAGCACCAAAATGTGAACTATTCACATTAACGGTGAAGGATGAAAATAATAAACCACGTCCGAATGTTAGCAATATCACAATCAAAGATGAAACAGGCGCAATTATTGCTACAAACCAAACGACAAATGAATTAGGGCAAATTACTATTGAGCCTAAAGAAATTCCTTCTGGTAAGTATCTTGTATATCAAGGTGATCTGTTCATTGGTCAAATAACAGTTAAATATTCAGAAAAATGTAATGCAGAATTATCAGCAGCACCTGCATGTCCTGAGTTTACATTGACTGTACAAACTAAGTATGGAATGCCTAATGCGAATGCAAAGATCACGGTAAAAGATGCTAATGGAAATATCGTTAAAGGTGTAGACAACAGTGAAGTTCTAACAACAAGTATTACTGGAACGGTTGTATTGCCAAACGAAGCTATTAAACAAGGAACGTATTATGTATATGAAGGAAGTAGTTTAATTGGCTCATTTACTGTAAAAGATACATGTTCTGCATTAGTAAAACCAAACCCTGATCCAGGCCCAGGACCGGGTCCAAACCCTGATCCAGGACCTGGACCAAAACCAGAACCGGAGAAGCCAGTTGATCCAAACAAGCCAAAACCAGAACCAGAGAAGCCGGTTGATCCAAACAAACCAAAACCAGAACCAGAGAAACCAGTTGATCCAAACAAGCCAGCTCCAGAACCAGAGAAGCCGGTTGATCCAAACAAAACAAATCCAGAACCGGAGAAACCAGTTGATCCAGAAAATCCAGGTAACCCAACAACAGATTCGAAAAATCCAACAAAACCTGGAAAACCATCTGTACAAGAAGTCATTGACCAAGGGAAAGACTTAAAGCCATACAATCCTTCTACAGCAAATAAAGACACTTTAGATGCATATAAGGATTTCCTCGATAAATACAACAAGTTATCTAAAGAGGAACAGGAAGAAGTAGCAAAATCACTTGATATTGACAAAATCAAAGCAGATGCTAAAGAAATGGAAGCGCAGTTAAAGGCGCAAGGTAAACTGCCACAAACAAATGGAGCAAACCAAACAGCTCTTACACTAATTGGTGTGGCTCTCGTTCTAGGTGCATTATTCTTATTGCGTCGTCGTAATACAGAAGTAAAATAATTTTCAAAGTACAGGTAATTGTACTTTGAGTAAAATTTGGTAACACTTTCATAAAATGTTACACATTCAATAAAAAGCACGTTACTAAAAACGAAAAGTTTAGTAATGTGCTTTTTTATTTTTGTATAATTTATTAAAGGATTGTATTGGTATGATTATTGTCCAAAAGGAATAACGAGTAAATATCAATTATTAGTATTTAAAGTTAGCCAACCTTTTCTTCCATCACAAACAGAGAAAATCACCAATATTTTATAGTAACCATTTTTTTAATCTCGCTAAATTTTCTTCTAGAAATAACGCATTTTTTTCAATTCCTCGACGTTTACACCATCCAATACTATTGAATGCATCTGTAAATCGATAAAAAGGTAATACATTTTCTAAGTCAATTAATGGCTTGATACTGTTATAGCCTTCTTGATATGCATTATACAAGTTAACATCAACACTTAAAAAATCTCGATACAGTTTGGTAAAATCGATTTCTGTTGAACCAAATCTTACGCTTTCAAAATCTATTATTCCTGAAACTGTGTCATTATCAACAATTATATTTGCTGGACGAAAATCCATATGTACAAAGCTTGGTCCATCTGGAGACGGGAGCTGTTGTTTCATCTTTTCAAATTTTTCAATGGATTTTTCAAATAATTGTTCATCCAAAATGTCCTTTACATCTTCAGCAAAACTATAAAATTGGTGTTCAACAAAATTGGACCAGTTCGTAAATTCATTTTTTATACCCGTTAACACTTTATTTGCAGGGGGACGAGTAAAATGCATTTCAGCATGAAGAACCCCAACTTGGTACGCAACTGTTGGTGTAGCCTTAGATGTTAACGGTTTTCCTTTTAATTCAGATAATAAAAAAGCTCCAGCACACTCCACATCACCAGACCAATAATCTAACATTACAGGAATGGAAACTCTTCCTTTTAAGATTTCATAAGCTTCTAACTCTCGCTGATACTTCAATTTTGAAAAAGGAATTTTCAAAAAAACATTTTCACTATTAGACAAAGTACATTTATAAACTGTTGAACTAAAGGAGTCTTCAACCTCATTAATTGATACTATCTGCAATC
Source organism: Lysinibacillus sp. NPDC095746 (assembly GCF_044763535.1). Taxonomy (NCBI): domain Bacteria; kingdom Bacillati; phylum Bacillota; class Bacilli; order Caryophanales; family Bacillaceae; genus Lysinibacillus; species Lysinibacillus sp. NPDC095746. The sequence continues at coordinate 86,543 of NZ_JBIWGL010000011.1, read as the reverse complement.
CAAACTGTTGAATGACACGATTTAACATTTAATTTTCCCCTTTTTAATAAAATCCTACCATAGAAATACTCTTGTTTTTTAACAATATCTACATTACAACCTTTCTTCAACAAACCAGCCGTTAGTTAAATAAGGTGCGATTTTACACCCAATTTAATTAATTTAAACAAATATTCCTAAATATAATATTAATCACTAATAAAAGCTAAACTAATGCAGAAATTAGTTTAGCTTAAAAATAACTCGTATTAATGTTTTTTATACTAAAAAGTTTCTGATAGTTTTGCAGGTGCTTGGTCGAATGGATATTGCTCGACAAAATCTGCTTGTACAGCAAGTCGTTTCGTGCCTCTATCAGCGCATGTCACGAGGGTTAAAATAGTTTTATCGGGGATGTCATTAATAACATAAACATCTGTAGCAGCGATAATTTCCTTGATCGTTATTTTGTACTCATAAATATTTGTTAAATCCGTTAAATAAATCGTATCTCCGATGTTTGCCTTGTATAAGGGGCCAAATAAAATATCTTTTTCCTCAAAATAATGACCTGCTAATGCGTAGTTTCCTTGTCCGAGTTTTTGATTAGGCTTCATAGTGCCTGCTCCAACGGCAAGAGAGGCATTACCAACTCCTTTGACGATAGGAAGTTTCATACCAACACTAGGAACTGCGATACTACCAATAACAGGCATTTTCTTTGCGGTTGTTTGAGCTTTTAAAACTTCAGCAATGGATAGAGATTGCACTGCTTCAAATTCAAAATCGACATCCGCGTTTTTGTTTTTTTCAATATCGTCTACACTGTAATCAGTTGTATTTAGTTGTTTACTTAAATGAGCGATAATTGCATTTTGAATGGGATTAATAAAAATAAGTAAGAGGCCAATGATGAGCATACAAATGAGTAGTGATAATTTAAATTTATTCATTTCATAGATCACATCCTAATATTGAAATTACGAGTTACCGATTGAAGGTCGAGTTCCGCCGCTAAAACAGGGAGAATCGCCGGTAAAAGGTGAAATTCCGCCGCTAAAACAAGGAGAATCGCCGGTAAAAGGCCAAATTCAGCCGCTAAAACCGAAAAACGAAGCTAACGAGGCAATATAGCTTTCCAAACGTTGCAAGGCACTATAAGGCTACAATACGGTAAAAATGGGTAGAGCCTTATATGCTCTACCCGTGTTACTCTTTATTTATCGCTAAAGCGCACGCCTGCAACACCGTAATGGTTTTTAGACATTTCTTCGATGAAGACTGTTACATTTTCTGGTGGCGCATTAACTGTACGAGAAACGGCTTCTGTTACTTCTTTTACTAGTGCGCGTTTTTGTTCTTCTGTACGACCTTCAAGCATTTTCACTGTTACGTATGGCATAATATTGCCTCCTTTATTGAATAATGTTGTATAGTGTTTATAAGAAAGTATAAACTTCTTACTTGTATTTAGGCATATGCGCAATGCCAGTGTCGTGTTCATTACGGTGCTAATGCGCTTAACTATGCTTTACTTTTATAATAGCAGAACGGAGGTATTAAAGTATGGCAAATGAAGAAAAAGCAAAACAAAAAATGGGCTTTACTATTATTAAAAATGACCCAACAGACGGACATAAGGGATTTGGTATCGGTTCGCTTTCGCTTGAAAACGTATCGCCAGTCATTATCGATATAGAAGAGGGGACGGCATCAGTTGAAATTGGTGCTATGCATGCTCGCAGTGATGTGGAACGAGGTATTAAATTTACGACAGATCGTGCTGATTCAGAAGGTGGGAAACCGTATTGGTTGGTTTGGGTGACGATAGACCATAAAGTGGATGGACCTTACTATGCAGGTGTAACTGCATGTGAAATGGTAGTCAATCGCGAAAAACGTCGAGGCTATAAAATTTTAGCTGATCATGTGAATAAAATGGATAAATCTATGAAGCGTCATATTATTGTTGAACATATGGACGCACCATCTAAAAAGGTGTTAGCTTCTTTTCTAGAAGAACTTAATCCGGACTTGTGGGCACGTAGTGAGGAGCAATTGCGTCAAGATTTATTTGTTTAATAGACCTACAATGATTGAACAATATGTGACATTTTGCGATCGCTTTCGATATAAGGTTGAAAGTGGATTTGAAACAAAGTAAACTTGATGCAGAGCTTACATTTTAGTAAGCTAGGACGCTTGGTTCTGCGAATGTGATGAGCGCTATGCGGCATTTGAACAACCCAAACCCAAGCCAAATGCCCCATGATGCTCATCTACTTCGCGAACCATAAATAAGAAAAGCTTTCTGTTCCCACGGACACGTTTCCGGGGAAGAGAAAGCTTTTCTTTTTCGTATATGTCTGTACTTTGTCGAGAGCCTTCGTTAATTAAAACGTCTATCTTCGATAAAGGTTCCGCATGTTAATCTTTAAAGATAGAGAATGGAAGCATATTCCAGAATTTTCCCCACGTATTCGTATCGAGAATATCGAAGTTTGAACATTTTTCAGTTGGGACATCTTTCGCCTCCATATAAACGAGACGTTGTTTTGGGCAGGCATCTGTTGCTAACTTACCTGATTCAATATCGATGACCGCACCTTTAACGTCTTTAGGCTTTGCAAAATCTTCGTTCTTTGTTCCTTTATTGACAGCCTCCATAAAATCGATCCAAATTTGCTTTGTAGATGCAGTATCTTCTCTTTCTGTTAGATTTTTTCCTTGGTCATAGCCGTTCCACACGCCAGCAGTTAAGCTAGGTGTAAAGCCAATTAACCATTGATCGCTATTTGTAGAGCCAGATTTGGCTGCATACGTATGCGTCATGCGAGAGCGAATGCCTATCCCTGTAGCCGGAGAATAATCACTAAAGACTGGATCGAAAATACCCGTCATCATTTCTGTTAAGATATACGTATTTTCTTTTGAGAGAACAGTCTCATCTTCTTTATCAGCTTCTTTATTTTCATAGATGATATCGCCATTCGCATTTTTAATAGAAACAATAGTAGTAGGCGTAGTTTTTTTACCTTGCGATGCTAAAATATTATATGCATTCGTCATTTCATATAATGTTGTTTCAGTCGTTCCAAGCGCGATGGATAAATTGTCCTTAGTACCGATATTCACGTTGAAGCGATCAGCCATATTATGAAATGCTTTAAATCCAATTTCCTCTAAAGTTTTCACAGCGTAAATATTATCTGAAATAGCGATAGCCTGGGCCATTGACATATCATGGTTTGCAAATTTGCCATTAACATTTTTGGGTGCATATGTGGCACGTCCATGATCATAAGTGAAAGTTGTCTCACCTACATCTAAATAGGTTAAAGGTGTATAACCATTCTCTAAAGCTGCTGCATATAAAATAGGTTTAATGGTTGAGCCTGGCTGACGTTTTGCCTGTGTAACTCGGTTAAATGAACTTGTAGCATAGTCACGACCACCAACTAATGCTGTAACAGCGCCTGTTTTGGATTTCATACTAACAAAAGCAGTTTGAAGATCATCATTAGGCATATGTTTGGCTACAGCACCCTCTGCTGCCTTTTGGTGTTCTAAATTAAGAGTTGTTTGGATAGTCCAGCCACCTTCACTAATGTCGAGATTTTTCGATTTCAAAATTTCACTAGCCTCTTGCCATGCTACATCTAGGAAAAATGGTGCTACAGATTTTGCTGCAATCCAGCTATCATTCTTTAAGACAAGCTTTTCACTCTCTGCACGTGTTTTTTCATCTTGTGTAATAGCACCTTGATCGGCCATCAGTTTTAAAATAACGTGTTGGCGATTAGTTGCTTTATCTAGATTGACAATAGGAGAGTAAATACTTGGACCTTTTGGAATTCCTGTTAACATTGCAGCTTCTGCTAATGTTAAATCTTTTGCTGATTTTCCGAAATAAAATCGACTAGCTGCTTCTACGCCGTACATACCATGTCCGTAGTAAACAGTATTTAAGTAGCCTTCCAATATTTCATCTTTATCATAAAAAACTTCTAATCTATAAGCATATAGTGCTTCATTTAATTTTCGTGTCCATGATTTTTCATGTGAAAGATATAGATTTCGAGCGTATTGTTGCGTAATAGTACTTGCTCCTTGAACTTTACCTCCAGCCTTAAGATCAACTAATACTGCACCAGCGATACGAGAAAAATCAAAACCACTGTGCTTATAATAATCTTTATCCTCAACAGCGACTACCGCTTTTGCTAAATAGGGGGACATCTCATCACGCCCAACCCAATAACGTCGTTCATTCGTAAAGTGATCTCCGATTTGGTTCTCATTTTCATCTAAGAAAATAGACGCTTTAGGTACGGTTAAAGGTGGGGCACCAGCCACTTGAACATAGACGCGTAAAGCTATAAATGCTACTACAATTGCAGATGTAAAGGCGATAAAAAGGGTAAGTACTTTACGCGTACGCTTTACACGCTTTTGTTTACGTTGATAGCTTTTTCTCTGCATCCGACTTCACCTCGTTTTCTCACACTTGCGTATAGTATGTGTCTGAACATTCGTATTTAATCGAAATTATTGGTAAAAACTATTGCACTTTATTCAAAAACATCTATACTTTTTTTGTACTGTTTGAAATGCTAGTGTTCGACAAAAAAACACACTTTGTAGATTTTAATCGAATTTTGCTAGACGTTCCAATAATGTATACGAGGATACAAGGATAGAGGTTTCATTACATTCCTGTAAGTCCTTAATAGAGTAATGATAAAAGGTTCATCCTATTGAAGGATTTGAATGACAAAGATGTCATGTCAATAAGGTGATTGGAGTGATGAGGATGGAAGCTCCAAAAACGCCCAGAACGGATATCAACTCTAGTGGTGAAAATGAATGTAATAATTTTTTATATAGTGGAGGTTATGTAATGAGATTTGATGAAGCTTATTCAGGAAACGTTTTTATAAAAAGTCATCCTACATATGAGGATGCTCAGGCGGTCATTTATGGTATGCCAATGGACTGGACAGTTAGTTATCGTCCGGGTTCACGTTTTGGTCCACAGCGTATCCGTGAAGTATCTATTGGGCTAGAAGAATATAGTCCATATTTAGACCGTGAGCTAGATGAAGTGAAATATTTTGATGCGGGTGATATACCGTTACCATTCGGTAATGCACAACGCTCATTAGATGAAATTGAAAAGTATATCGAGAAGCTTTTAGCAGACGGCAAGATTCCTGTAGGTATGGGTGGCGAACATTTAGTATCGTGGCCTGTTATGAAAGCTGTATCTGCAAAATATGATGATCTAGCAATTATCCACTTCGATGCACATACAGACTTACGTGTGGAATATGAAGGGGAGCCACTTTCTCACTCAACGCCGATTCGTAAAATTGCTGAACATATCGGACCAAAAAATGTCTATTCATTTGGTATCCGTTCAGGAATGAAGGAAGAGTTTGAATGGGCAAAGGAGAATGGCATGCACATTTCAAAATTTGAAGTGCTAGAACCATTAAAAGAAGTATTGCCGTCTTTAGCAGGACGTAATGTTTACGTAACAATTGATATAGATGTACTTGACCCCGCACATGCACCTGGTACAGGAACAGTAGATTGCGGAGGCATTACATCAAAAGAATTACTAGCGTCAATCCATGCGATTGCAGCAAGTAACGTCAATGTTGTGGGCTTTGACCTAGTTGAAGTAGCACCAATTTACGACTCATCTGAAATGACAGCAAATACAGCTTCTAAATTGCTAAGAGAAATGATTTTGGGCTGGATCAAATAAGAAGGTTCTTCGAAATGAAGCGGTTGGAATGGGGTTAGCGATATGCTAGCCCCGTTTTTCTTATCCTTTTCAATATAAAAAAGAAGACGCCATCCAAAGATAGCGCCTTGATATTTCGAATAGTTCTATTAAGGGTTCGTTGACCAAAGTCCAGCATGCTTTAATACAACACGTGGATGAAGTTTTAGCTGAGCAACCATTAAATCTGCTAAATCTTCTGCTTGCATCACTTTTTCCGGATTGCCGTCTGTTAAGTTAAGCTCAACCGCCATATCCGTAGCAACTGTACTTGGCGTTAATGTTGTAACGCGAATGTTTTTCTTACGTACTTCAAGCATTAATGACTCACTTAGTCCGATAACCGCAGCTTTTGAAGCCGAGTATGCACTTGTAATCGGTGCACCTTTTTGACCAGCTGTTGATGAGATATTAATGATGTCGCCTGTGTTGCGCTCTAACATCTCCGGTAATACAGCACGTGTTGTGTAGTACACACCTTTTACATTGACATCGATAATATTTGTCCACTCTTCAGGTGTTAAGTCCATGAAGTTACCGAATTTTGAAATTCCAGCATTGTTTACTAAAATGTCGATGGCGCCAAGTTCTCCGCGAATAGATTCAACGGCTTTAGTAATAGAGTCTAAATCCGCCACATTTGCCACAGCGATTGCAACTTTCACATCATACTGCTTAAGTTCCTCTGCAACTTGTTGTAAATTTTCAAGAGTACGTCCAACAAGACCTACGTGAATACCTTCTTGCGCAAAAGCTACTGCTGTTGCACGTCCGATTCCACGTCCAGCTCCTGTAATTAACGCTACTTTTCCTGCGATTGTTTGCATGTTTTTTTGCTCCTTCGGTTGAGATAATTTTATTTAGACGAAAAAATAGATTAAGATTTGTCTTTAAGACTATCCTCATTTTACTACGGTTTTATACATTGTGAAGAGTGCACTTTTTAGTGCGGAGGTTACTAAAAGTTACTTATACGAAAAGGGAGTTAGCTCTATGTCAGATAAATTAAGAGAAGAGATAAAAGAGAGAATACTAAATAACGATTACCATTGTGAAAAAGAACTTACATTATCAATTATTAGTGGTAAATGGAAGGTAGTTATTCTGTGGCATTTAGGCGTCGAAGGACCGCATCGCTTCAGTGAGCTTCAAAGACTTTTTCCGAAAATATCTCATAAGATATTATCAAACCAATTACGTGAACTGATGGAAGATGGGATTGTTCATCGAGAAGTGTATCCAGAAGTCCCTCCCAAAGTCGAATATTCAATGACTGAACTAGGGATGACGTTATTACAAATCGTTGAGATGATGTATGAATGGGGGAAAAATAGAATCGATCAAATTAAACAAGAAAGCAATAACTAGGTCATAGGATAATTTACATTGCTGTTTTTTAATTTTGATACACAAGCTGTTCGAGATGGTAGAACCCCCCTTGACTGTTAACGTCCTTTTTTGTAAAAGGGGTGTGCTAAAATGGGCGTTTGGTATTTCTTAATCTTATTTGTAGGGCTATTTTTCGTAATTAAAGGAATATTTATGAAAAAGCAATCTTTGTTAATAAAGAAAATTAGTTTTGTATTTGTAGGATTATTTTGTATTTCATGCTCAATATTTATGTTTTTGCCAGGTAGTGCAGAAATAATTTCGGATTTGTTAAATTTAAAATAACCTCTGGGGCTATAAGTGGGGAAGCGTAATGGGCTCACTTTTAGCCTTTTTCATTCCAGATATCCCATAGTATTGGGAGTTTACGGCTCATTTATAAAGTGAGCTTTTTTTATTCTTGGCATTTTTTTGAACTTAATTGACATTGGAAGGGGAAAACTGTTACATTATAGGTAACGAGTGTTACCTATCGAAAGGAGGCAAATTTTTTTGGCACCAAAAGAGCGGTTTACAGAAAAAATTTTAATGGATTGTGCTTTTGAAATGGCTAGGAAGAGTGGGATTGATAGTGTTAATGCAAGAGATTTAGCAAAAGAATTAGGTTGTTCGACAAAGCCTATATTTCGATTATTCTCGAGTATGGACGATTTAAAGTATGCAATATATGAAAGGGCTAGCAATCTATACAACGAAAGAATGTTTCAGGGCTTGCAAGAAAGTTCTTTTTTAGGAATGGGGTTAGCTTATATTAATTTTGCTCGCGAGGAAAAAAAGTTATTTGAGCTGTTATTCCTTTCCAACAAATATAAGATCACAAGCTTTTCGGAAATAGTAAATGATGTAGAAAACCAAGGAATTATAGCGTTAATTTCTAAATTAACAGGGTTAACTCAAACCTCTGCTAAATTTCTATTTATCGATATATGGTTAACTACGCACGGTATAGCGACAATGTGTGCTACGAATACTTGCGATTTAGACAGCTCGGAAATTGAGGGTATTTTAAAAGATGTTTTTGAAGGCGTTAAACTAAAATTATTGAATGGAGAGAATAAATGAAAATAAAAAATTCACCTATTCTTTTATCGCTACTATTTACTTTGCTTGCGCTTGTTTTTCCTTTCGTGGCTGGTGTAATTATAGCTGTCAAACATATAAGTAGCTTAAGCTCTATAGTTTTAATTCAATTTACTGCCTTTACAGCTGGTGTACTAGTTACTCTTTGGATCATGAAAAAAAGTAGATTCTCTTTCCAAGATTTCGGATTTAGAAAGTTTAAAGCAGAGGCGTGGATAGCGGTTATCATTGTTTCTGAGCTGGTTACATTCTTGAATGGTATTACTGATAAAGATGGTTTTTCTGCGCAGTATGTATTTATTTTACTTCTATTTGTTATTGCCGTTGGTTTTTGTGAAGAGCTTATTTTCCGAGGCCTAGTTTTCAAATATTTATCAGCAAAAGGGCTTAAAGTGGCTATTATAGGTTCCTCAATTTTATTTGGTATTGGTCATTTTACAAATTTACTTTCCGGTCAGGATTTTTTAATGACATTACTACAGGTTACTTATGCATGCCTCTTTGGGCTAGTTTGTGCAGAAATTGTAGCAAAGACAAAAAGTATTATTTTCCCAATTGTCTGGCACGCTACGCATGATTTTATTGCATTTTTGACCGATAGTGAGCAGAATGTTCTTTCTGTTTCTATTTATGTCCTTCATTGTTTAGTGTTAATGGGTCTCGCAGTTTATTTCTGGAGAGCTTTATTTCCTAAAAAGGCTGTTATGAATTTAAAAAATTCTGAGAGTTACGTTTAAACGACAAGCAAAAAAGCATCTACTTATTAAATTTGAGTGGATGCTTTTTTGAATTCGACATTTCCTCCAGAAATAAGGAAGCACACTTTTTCATTTTTACGAATAGGTAAAATTCCTTGCAGGGCAGCGCCCATAATGATAGAAGAGGAGGGCTCTGCGATAATTTTACCCTCGGAGAGCAAGGTTTTCATCCCACGTTGGATCAAAGCCTCATCTACACTTACAACCTCATCGACAAGCTCTTGAACAATTGGGAAGTTCCGTTCTCCGGGCTGTAAAGTTAGTAGAGCATCAGCCAAAGATTTGTGTTCCGCTAAAAGCAATCTTTCGCCTGCCTCTAAGCTTTTTGTATAACGCGAAACAACAGCAGGTTCCACACCAATTATGTTGATATGAGGGGCTATGGATTTAATAGCTGTTGCAATGCCACTAATTAATCCACCACCGCCAATAGGAACAACAATAGTATCGACTTCAGGAAGCTGTGCTACAATTTCCAAACCTGCTGTTCCTTGTCCTGCTATAATATCGTAATCATCATAAGGATGTATATTGCAATAGCCATGATCACGACTAAGTTTTTCTGTTAGTGCATGTCTTTCTGCCAGCTTACACTGTACAACTTCTGCACCTAAGGCAAGTATTCCATCAACCTTAACGCTCGGAGCAGAATCCGGTAGAACAATGGTCGCCTTACTCTTTAATAGCTTAGCAGCATAGGCAACACCTTTACCATGATTACCAGAGGATGCAGCAACTACGCCTTTTTGTAGTTGTTCTAGTGGCATGGAAAGCATTTTATTGAGAGCCCCTCGAAGCTTAAAGGAGTTTGTTTTTTGCAAATTCTCGGCTTTTATGTAGACGTGACATCCTAAAAGCTGATCGAGCCCATTTAATCGAATAATAGGTGTTTCAAATATATAAGGAGAAATTCTTCGTTTAGCAGCATGAATTTGTTCAAGTGTTAACATAAGCAACCCTCATTTCGATAAAGAGATTGAAAATTCAAACTTTATAACATAACTGTAGATTTACAGGGAAATTGTGTCAATACTTAAATGGTAAGTAATTCTGAACAAACATCGGATAGAATACTTACTTCTACCTTGAAAAAATATGAGGATTCATCCTATAATAAAAAGGTTATAGTAAAAACAATAAAAGGGAGCGTCCATAATGGCGAACGAAGCAAGATCGCAGGTGAACATTAAGCTCATTTCTAAGATTCACCCGATTGATGGGGAGTCTGAAAGTTATGAAATGTGGCTGACAGGGCAGCTACTTGAAAAAGCAGGAAGCATATATTTGAAATATGAAGAGGTGCAGGAGGATAAAACCATCCGCACAACTATGAAGCTAGGCAATGAACAGGCATTAATTATGCGTAATGGAGCAGTAAAAATGCGATTACCACTTAACATAATTGAACAACAAATGGGTCATTATGAGAGTGATTTTGGTTCAATGCCACTCGTCATTGACACGAAAGAAATGACATTTACAAAACAGGCAGTAAGCGGAGATTTCCATGTACAGTACGATTTACTAATGGGTGGGCAATCCGTTGGCAATTATACATTAGACATTACATTTACGGAGGTACAATGATGAACGCAGTAGAACAAGTACAACAAGCCATTAAAGCAGCGATTGCACAGGCTGTTGAAAAAGCTGGCTTAGTCGAGGCTGGCACACAATTAAATATTCACCTTGAAACACCGAAGGATAAAGCAAATGGAGATTATGCAACAAATATTGCTATGCAATTAACGAAATTAGCAAAAAAACCACCTCGTGCAATTGCAGAAGCTATTTTGGATAATCTTGACACAGCAGGCACAGATATCGAGAAAATCGATATTGCTGGTCCTGGCTTCATGAATATTACTGTGCGTAAAGATTTCTTATCAGGTGTAGTAAAAGCAGTACTTGAGCAAGGTGCTGATTATGGTCGTTCTAATGCTGGCGCAGGAGAAAAAATTCAAATTGAATTCGTATCTGCGAATCCAACCGGTGATCTACATTTGGGTCATGCACGTGGAGCTTCTGTAGGGGATTCATTATGTAACGTGCTAGATATGGCGGGTTACGAAGTATCTCGTGAATACTACATTAATGACGCGGGTAACCAAATTAATAATTTAGCGTATTCACTAGAAGCGCGTTATAAGCAAGCTTTAGGAATGGATGCTGAGATGCCAGAAGACGGCTACCACGGTCAAGATATAATTGAAATCGCTGGTAAACTAGCAGGCGAGCATGGCGATGCAATTTTAGCAAAATCTGCTGAAGAACGTTTTGCATTCTTCCGTCAACATGGTTTAGCGTTAGAATTAGACAAGTTAAAAACAGACCTTGCAAACTTCCGTGTAAACTTTAATGTGTGGTATTCAGAAACTTCACTATACGAAAACGGCAAAATTGAAGTAGCGTTAGATAAACTGAAAGCAAATGGTCATGTATTTGAAGAAGACGGTGCTACTTGGTTCCGTTCAACAACATTTGGTGACGATAAAGATCGCGTGTTAATTAAAAACGATGGTTCTTTCACATACCTGACTCCAGATATCGCTTACCATGAGGACAAAATTGTACGTGGCTTCGATAAATTAATTAATATTTGGGGAGCTGACCACCACGGCTATATCCCACGTATGAAGGCTGCTATTCAAGCGCTTGGCTACGACCGTGATACACTTGAAGTAGAAATCATCCAAATGGTTCAACTTTATAAAAACGGTGAGAAGTTCAAAATGTCTAAACGTACAGGAAACGCTGTTACAATGCGTGAGCTTGTAGAAGAGGTTGGCTTAGATGCAGTTCGTTATTTCTTCGTGAAAACGGCGGGCGATTCTCACATGGACTTTGACCTTGATCTTGCTGTATCTCAATCAAATGAAAATCCAGTGTATTATGCACAATATGCGCATGCACGTATTTCTTCAATTTTACGCTCAGCGAATGAGCAAGGCTTTGCTGCAACAACAGATCATTTAACGCTGTTAACTGCAGAAAAAGAAATTGATTTACTGAAAAAAGTGGGCGACTTCCCGAAAGTGGTAGCAGATGCTGCGAAGCACCGTACACCACACCGTATCGCCAACTACATTCAAGAAACAGCAGCTGCATTCCACAGCTTCTATAACGCTGAAAAAGTGTTAGATGCTTCAAATAAAGAGCTAACAGAAGCTCGTTTAGCCCTTATTACTGCTGTACGTACAACAATTGCCAACGCATTACGCTTAATCGGCGTATCTGCACCGGAAAAAATGTAATAATCGTCTTTCTAGCCCCTGGCACGACAATGTGCCGGGGGTTTTTTGTTTCAGGAAGCAAGAGCGGTTGAGGCGAGGGAAAGAGTGGCCGGGTTGAGGGAAAGAGTAGCCGGGACGACGGAAAGAATAGTCGAAGCGACGGAAGAGACCGCCCAAGTGACGGAAAGAACCCTCGATATCACGGATAGAACCCCCAATATCATGGATAGAACCATTAAAGCGCCAGATAAAATCCCTAAAATAATCAGATTCATCTCTCTAAAACTATAATTTTCTGTAAAATTCAGAAATCTTGTTGAAGTTTACGTTAGCGTCAATGATATACTGATGGAAAACGGAAAGGGGAGATGGTGTTGAAGACGATTCAAGAAGTGGCTAAGGAGTTTAATGTTTCAACACGGACAATTCGTTATTATGAGGAACTAGGGCTGCTTAAACCTAATCGATCATCTACTAATCAGCGAACCTTTTCAAAAAAAGAATTAGCGAAGCTTAAGCTTATTTTCCGAGGGAAGCGGTACGGTTTTTCACTTGAGGAGATCAAGGAGATGGTATTGCTGTTTGATGATGATCGCACGGGCATTCAGCAGTTGGAGCGCACGGTCGAATATGGGGAGCAAAAAATACAAGAAATTGATAGCAAAATTGCAGAGCTTATACAGATGAAAAAGGAGTTACAGCAATTACAAGGCATATTTACAGGAAAATTAGCGACTTTAAAGGGAGAGATGCATGATGAATAGTTCAAATTTATTAGCACGTAATGCGCGAAAGTACCCTATGAGTGAAGCGGTTGTTTGTCAGGGCAGACGTGTGACTTATCGTGATTTAGATGAGCAAGTGACACGTCTTAGTCATGCTTTGGTAGAGCAGGGGGTCTGGCAAGGTGACAAAGTTATTATTTTTATGCCAAATGTTGTAGAGTTTGTTGTTAGCTATTTTGCTATTCAGCGCATTGGAGCCATTGTCGTTCCGGTAAATGCGAAATTTACGCTGCAAGAGGTTGAGTATGTAGCGCTGCATGCTGATGCTAAAGTTATTCTCGTGCATGAGGCAATTTTTGCAGCAGTTGAAAACATCACGATAGTTCCTTTAAAAATCAAAACAGGTCAAGAGAAGGTTGGTTGGCTAAATTATGAAACGCTTATTCAACATGCAAGCAGTCAAACAATTGATTGCCAATTGAATGAAGATGACGTTTCAACGATTTTATATACGTCGGGTACAACGGGAAAACCAAAGGGCGTGTTGTTTAGCTATCGCAATATTTTAACTGTAGCGCAAATGATTGCAATAGAAATGGAAGTAAAGCCAGAAAGTCGGATTCTTCTTATGATGCCATTGACGCATTCAGCCCCATTACATTTATTTTTAATGGCAGGAGTACTTGTAGGCTCGACCAATATACTAACGCCAACATTTACACCTGATTTATTGATAGATTCAATTGAGCAGGAACGGACAACGCATTTCTTCGGAGCACCTGTTGCTTATTTGTTAACCGCCCAAATGCCAAGATTGCAAACAGCTGATCTATCATCGATGAAATGGTGGGTTTATGGTGGAGCGCCGTTATCGCAAAATGAAATTCGCTTTATCCAAAAAGCTTTCCGAACGGATCATGTAACCTGTGTCTATGGATTAACAGAGGCTGGTCCAAATGGTTCAATATTGTTTGGTGAAGAGCATGTAACGAAGGCGGGGAGCATTGGTCGGCGTGCACCACTTGGGGCGGAGCTACGGATTATTAACGACAATGGAGAAGATGTCAGTGTGGGTGACGTAGGAGAAATCGTGCTATTCGGTGAGGGTAATATGCTGGGCTATTACAAGGATGATGTTGCCACAAAGGGTGCATTTATAGATGGGTGGCTGAAAACAGGTGACCTAGCTCGCATAGATGAGGACGGCTATATTTGGATTGTCGATCGTAAAAAGGATGTTATTTTTTCAGGTGGTGTGAATATTTATCCGAAAGAAATAGAAGATCATATGTTGAGCTATGAGGGGATATTTGAAGTGGCTGTAATCGGTGTACCACATCCGGAGTGGGGAGAAACGGTGAAGGCTGTTTATGCCGCTAAAACGGAAACTGACGAGGACGAACTTAAAGCTTATTTGGAGGAGCACCTTGCTAAATATAAAATTCCACGCATCTTTGAACGTGTGGAAGCGTTACCACGAAATGCATCGGGCAAAATACTAAAACAATCCTTGAAGGGGCAAGAGGTGAGATAGCATGAAAGTTTTACAGCGGGAAGAAATGAAAACAACAAACTTTTTTAACGAAAATGATACACTTCATAAAGTTTTAGAAATGATGCTAGATAAAGAGTTTGTGGACTATGCAAAACGTGAGCTAACAGATTTTGGTGAACTTTGTGCTGGAGATATTGATGTGAGAGCCAAGCATACTGATAGAGAGGGTGAACCTCGATTACAAAGGTATAATGCCTATGGTGAAGAAGTGTCAGAGGTTTGGGTCAATGATGGCTACAAAAAAACAATTGAAGAGACATACAATACCGGCATTGTTGGCTATGTGCATAAGGATATTCCGCAATTAGGTAGAAAGGGTAACTATGTCTATAGCTTTGCTCAAGGCTATATACTATCACATGCTGAGCCAGGCTTTTACTGTCCTGTTACGTTAACAATGGCAACGGCTTATCTCCTTGATCATTATGCAAGTGACGAGGTGAAAGCGCGCTTTTTACCACATGTTTGTGCAACAGGAGAGACAGAGCTATATGAGGGGGCTACGTTTTTAACCGAGCGTCAAGGTGGCTCTGATGTTGGAGCGAATGTTGTGAAGGCAAGACAGGACGGCAATCAGTATCGTTTATATGGGGAGAAATATTTTGCATCTAACGCAGGAATGTGTGGAGTAACCATGGTATTGGCGCGCATGGAAGAGGCTCAGGCAGGCTCAAAGGGCTTAACATTGTTTGCAGTTCCGTGGCGAAATGAGGATGGCACAGTTAATAACCTGCGCATTCGGCGTTTAAAGGATAAACTTGGCGTTAGAGCAGTGCCTTCTGGTGAGGTGGAATTTGATGGTGCACTAGCATATGTTGTCGGTGACCCAAATAAAGGGATTTACTATATGCTGGAGGCGCTTAATTTATCAAGAATTTGCAATGCGGTTGCTTCTATCGGCATTATGCGCCGCGGTTATTTAGAGGCGAAGCATTATGTGACAAATCGTCATGCCTTTGGTAAACCTTTAACACAATATCCTATGATCCAGGATACACTAGGGAAATTCGCTGCCAAGCTTCATGTAGAAGTTGCCACAGTTTTTGATCTTATTCAGCTGTACGATAAAGTAACTAGTGGGCGAGGGAATAAAGAAGATATTATTTTAAACCGCTTGTATATTGCGATCATGAAAAAAGAAACGGCAGAGCAAGCTGTACATTATGCTAGTGAAGCCATTGAATTACATGGCGGAAACGGCTATATTGAAGATTTTGTTACACCTCGGTTATTAAGAGATGCACAAGTACTTACTGTATGGGAAGGGACTGCGAATATTTTAGCTTTAGAGCTCATTCGCTTAGTTGATAAGTTTCATGCGCACGAAATGTTTATTCGTGTCATGGAAGAACGTCTAGAAAAACTAGCTGGCAGTCCATTAGTTGAAATTGTTGTGGATCAATTAGCAAAACTAGATTCAACTTTGCAAACATTTAGTCGTTTAGATGATGCAACAAAATCGTTTGAAGCAAAAAAGGTCGCAGAGAAAATGGCGCATTTATATGAAAGTGTGGTAGCAGTCGAATGGGCACAAAAATTCGGCGGCAAATATGAGAAGCTAGCAGATATTTATTTAGAGAATACATGGGCATTGCGAGAAATGGGTGCACCAATGAAAACGGTACAGTATTTTTCGGATATAGTTTAACTTATTTGGGTAGTGTCCAAATAACCTGCTGAAATAGAGGAACTCGGTCTAAGAACGCCACGTCCTGTGGCGACGACTGAGTGACCAACATCATATTGGCGAATGTCACGGAATCGGAAAGAAGTTCACATGGGATGTTAGCCTAAAATCATCGCATCCATGCGATAACGGCTAACTGACCTGCATCACGCAGGCCTAAGCACAAAGCCAATCCCGGACGCAATTATGCCAAGGCATAATGGATTGTTTAGAAGTCGTCTCGAATGGAGGCGACTTCTTTCATTTTCATGTATAATAAAATCAACTGAATATTATAAAGGTTCTTTACTTAAGTAAAGTGAAAAGGGAAATCGGTGTAATTCCGATGCGGTCCCGCCACTGTATGTGTGAGTTTTTTCAATCTGCGCCACTGAAAATTTCGGGAAGGCTTGAAAAAGCGTATGAAGCACGAGCCAGGAGACCTGCCTTTATAGAAAACACGTTGTAGCCTACGAGGATAGGATGGTGGATTTTGTATATGTATTTTTGTGCAAATTTGACCCCCTCATTATTTTTTGATGAGGGGTATTTGTTTTGGAAGATGAATGTCGATAAATTTGAAAACATGGGCGAATGTTGGTTAGAAGTTCGCGATGTTGATATACCCCTACAATGTTAGATGATCAAAAACTAAAACGTATCGATAAATCAGAAAAACAATAACAACTATATGCACAAATAGACTAAGGAGGATTCACATGAAGAAAATTTGGAAAATAGGGTTATCAGCATTTTTGGCTATTGGCTTACTTGCTGCATGTAATACAAAAGAGGCGACAAATGAAAAGCCGTCATCTTCTGAGCAACAAGGGACAACAAAAGTAGACCAAGCAACATTCCCAATGACGATAAAGGATGCTACAGGCAAGGATATTACGCTAGAGGCACCTCCTGAAAAAATTGTCTCACTCATTCCGAGTAACACAGAAATTTTATTTGGCCTTGGCTTAAATAATGAAATAGTTGGTGTGACAGATAATGACGACTATCCACCAGAGGTTACTAAAAAAGAAAAGGTTGGCGGTATGGATTATAATATTGAAAAAATTATTGCTTTAACGCCGGATATCGTTTTTGCGCATGCGTCGGGTATGGGTTATTCAAAAGGAGCTATTGAACAGCTTGAGGCGGCAGGTGTAAAAGTATTTGTTGTAGCGGATGCAAAAAACTTTAATGAAACTTACACAACAATTGAACAGCTTGGTCGTGCAACAGGAAAACTAGAAGAGGCTAAAAAAATTGTTGCAAATATGAAGGCAAAAGTTAAAGAAGTTGAAACAAAACTTGACGGTGTTGAGGCGAAAAAAGTCTTTGTAGAGTCGTCTGATGAGCCAGAAATTTATACAGCTGGTAAAGGTACATTTATGAATGAAATGTTAGAAATGATTCATGCCGAAAATGTGGCAGCAGATTCAAATAGCTGGTATAAAATTGATGCTGAACAAATTATCGCAAAAAATCCAGATGTCATTGTTGTGGCATATAATTACGTACCTAATATTTTAACGAAAATTCCACAACGTGCAGGCTTTGAGACAATCTCTGCCGTGAAAAATAAAGCCATAGTACAAGTGGATGAAAATATAACAAGTCGTCAAGGTCCTCGTTTAGCAGATGGTCTTGAGGAATTAGGGAAGGCCGTCTACCCTGAGGCGTTTAAATGAGTAAAAAAATTGTAGCCTATGTAACAGCAATAACGCTTCTAATTATTAGCATCTGGTGTGGCGTGGCGATAGGCTCGGTTCATATTCCGCTAGAAGTATTGTGGAATAAGGCGGCTGATGAAACAGCCGCCAATATTTTATGGAAAATTCGATTACCTCGAGTTTTGCTTGCGGGGCTTGTAGGGGCGTCACTTGCAATTGCAGGGGCAGCTTTTCAAGGCTTATTAAAAAACCCTTTGGCTGACCCTTATACGTTAGGTGTTTCCTCTGGTGCATCAGTTGGCGCAGTTATGACGATTTTTTTTAGTATATCAATACCTGTAGTAGGTCATTTTACATTGCCGACCTTTAGTATGATAGGTGCCATATTAACGATGGTAGCTGTTATGGGCTTTGCTAGAATAGTAGACCGCTCGTTAAAAATGGAAACTCTAATTTTAACGGGAGTTATATTTAGTTCATTTTTAGGTTCCTTAATTTCTTTAATGATTGCATTATCTGGTGAAGAGCTTCGCCAAGTTATCGGATGGCTGCTCGGCTCAGTATCGATGCGTGGTTGGCCTTATGTTCAGATGATTATCCCGTTTGTCATAATAGGCTCCATTTTGCTTTGGACACAGAGACGCGAGTTAAATGTGCTGTTATATGGAGAAGAACGCGCGAAGCATTTAGGTGTTCATGTTAAGCGCAGTAAATATATTATTTTAGTGGGTGGATCCATGTTGACAGGAGCTGCGGTAGCTGTTTCTGGAACGATTGGCTTTGTTGGTTTAGTCGTTCCTCATATGACGAGAATGGTTTGGGGTTCTGATCACCGACACTTATTGCCATTATCATTTTTAAATGGGGCAACTTTGCTGATTATTTGTGATTTAATAGCACGAACAATTATTATGCCAAGAGAGCTACCGATTGGTGTCATTACTGCATTTATTGGGGCACCGGTTTTTTCCTACATTTTTTACAAGCAACGTAGAAGCAAGGGGGTACGGGCATGATTGTTGTTGAACATCTTTCCGGCGGCTATGAAGACGTACCTATCGTCCAGGATATAAGTTTTTCAGTTGAAAAAGGTAAAATACTAGGGGTCTTAGGGCCGAATGGTAGCGGGAAATCCACACTGTTAAAAGTAATAAGTGGTATACTGCCAGCAACTGCAGGCACTATATTAGTAGATGGTAAAAGTAGCAGCTCTTACAATGCTCGTGCATTAGCAAAAAAAATGGCGGTGCTACCACAATTACATGCTAATGCTTTTTCTAACAGTGTACGGGAGGCAGTATCACTTGGGCGTTATCCACATCAAACAGGCTTCTTTTCAAGTTGGACTGATCGCGATGAACAAGCAGTCCAACATGCCATGATGCAAACTGGTGTGAAACGCTATGAACAGACACCGATGGAATTTTTGTCGGGAGGTGAGCAGCAAAGAGTTTTTGTAGCCCAAGCTCTTGCACAAACAGCTGAAATATTGCTGCTAGATGAACCAACGAACCATCTAGATATTGCTCATCAACGTCAAATTTTAGATATGGTGCGAAAGGAAGCAATCGAAAGTGGTTTGACCGTTATTATGGTACTGCATGATATGAATTTAGCCTCCCTCTATTGTGATGAATTATTGCTAATGGAGGAGGGGCGGATGCGAGCATTGGGGGCGCCGCATGAAGTATTAATCGCTTCGCAAATCGAAGACGTCTATCAAGCTCGAGTTGCAACTTATGCACATCCAGAAATTCCAAAGCCTCAAATCACCATGATGCCAGCATCAGTTGAACAGCAGCAGCGTGCTGTCATTACAAAAGAAAATTTCACTGTTACAGATCGTTATATTAAACTTCAATCGGAGTTTCCGTTAAAAACAGTGTCCTCAGCTGTCCATAATCCGGGTATTGGTTGGTATGATTGTCTGTTAAATCGCTCTGTACCAATAGATTATGTCATTAATGATGTAAAGAGAGAGGTCGCTGAATTTCTACTAAAGGAGCATTTTTCATCTACAAGTACCGTCGTCATGTTAACGGCTGTCCCAACAAATCTTGTAGCTATTAATGAATATAAAGCTACCTTTGGCAGCGTCCTAGTTGCCGTTACGGCCGGAGTAGGTAATGCAGTTGATGTGTCTCGTACACATGAAAGACAAGATGAACCACATATTGGTACTATAAATACGTGGGTTATTGTTAATGGTTGTTTATCAGAAGAAGCGTTTTTTCAAGCAATGATGACGGCTACCGAGGCAAAAACAAAGGCATTGCAATCGGAAAATATTCGCGATGAACTTAGTGGTACAATTGCGACAGGTACTGCTACGGATAGTTTATTAATTGCAGCTACACAAAAAGGGGAAGAAATGCTGTATGGAGGTCCCATTACTGATGTAGGTAAGATTATCGGTAAAGGTGTTTTTGAAACAACTGTACAGGCAATAAAAAATTATCTTCATTCAGCAGATACACCTGCTAAATGAAAATAATGCCCTGCGCGACAGCGGAGGCGAAATTATAAAATAACTTTAGGAGATGAGAGAATGAAGCTTTACACGAAAACCGGCGATACAGGGAAAACAAGCCTTATCGGTGGACGCGTTGATAAAGATAGCTTACGCGTTGAAACGTATGGGGCCATTGATGAATTAAATTCTTTTATTGGTAAGGCTGTTAGTGAACTAGATCGTGAATTATTTAAGGATATTTTAATGGATTTAGAAACAATTCAGCATGAGCTTTTCGATGCGGGTGGCGATCTTGCTAACGTTATGAAGGAACGTCATTATAAGCTAACAGAGCAGCCAATCGAAGTGTTGGAAACGCGTATTGATGCATTATCAGATGAAGCACCGCCGTTACAGCGCTTTATTTTACCAGGTGGTGCACCAGCAGCTGCAACCTTACACATTGCTCGCACAGTAGCACGTCGAGCAGAGCGTCAAATGGTAACGCTTATGAAGGAAATCGAAGATGTACCGACAATTGTACAAAAATATTTAAACCGTCTATCTGACTATTTATTTGCAGCTGCAAGGGTTGTGAATTTCCGATTGAATGTCGCAGATGTTGAATACATTCGAAGCGGCAATGTCTTTAAAAAATAACTTGCACAAATTACGCTTATTACCAAAAGTTATTGATGACATTTGATATAAGTTGATTGGAGTGGAGACTGGGCGACTCCTCGGGGATCAGCGTCACAGATGAGACCCTGCAGCGAAGCGAAGCGGCTCATCGGACGCCCCCAGGAAAGCGCCCAGTCGGAACGGAAATCAACCCCACGCTTTGCTAAACGCATATATTAGTTTTGGAATAAAATAGCTACTTTGAAATTTAGCGCACTGAAAAAAGCCGATTTGCCATCTTAACATGATGCAAATCGGCTTTTTTGACTATGTAAATACTACAAAAGAAGACAAATTTATATTAAAAATAAATTTCTTTAGTGTTTTAGAACGCTCTAAAATTTAGGTTGGCATTTTTTCTAGTAAAATGTAAGAATATAAAATTATCAGAAATATTTCCGTTTTATGTTGACTGAATGCTCACTCATTTATTAGAATAGGAATATAATGATGGAATGACGTACATTTACGTATGAGCTAGCAAATTTATCACAAAGAGAGAAAGTTACGACAAACTAAGGGGGGGACCAACCATGAGTCCATTAGTAATTGCAAACATTGTTCTAACAGTCGTGGTTGTGCTTTATGCAGTAGGATTGTTCTTCTATCTGTTAAAAACACGCTATAAGTTTGTGCAATTGGGGAAAAAGATTGAATTTGATGAAAGTGTTAAAGAACGAGTTCGTTATCTTATGGTCAATGTACTTGGCCAAAACAAGCTATTAAAAGATCCAAAGAGTGGTTTAATTCATGTCATGTTCTTCTATGGATTTTTGATGGTGCAGCTAGGTGCCATTGATTTAATTTGGAAGGGGTTAGCACCTGGATCACATTTACCGCTTGGTGTTTTCTACAGTGTGTTTACATTTTTCCAAGAGCTTGTGGTATTAATGATTTTAGTGGCTGTTGTGTGGGCATTTTACCGACGCTATGTAGAAAAGCTAGTACGTCTAAAACGAGGCTGGAAAAATGGTCTTGTCTTAATTTTCATTGGTGGATTAATGGTATCCACATTACTTGCAAATGGTATGGGAATAATTTGGCATGGTGAAGGACTAACTTATACAGAGCCAGTTGCTTCTGGCATTGCTGCTATTTTTAGTTTCTTACCAGCATCAGCAGCGGCTGTTGTGTTCTATGTAATGTGGTGGGCACACTTATTAATTCTTTTGACATTCTTAGTGTATGTACCACAATCGAAGCACTTCCACTTGATTGTAAGCCCGATTAATGTGTACATGAATCGTTTAGATCGTACAGGTACTTTAACACCGATCGACTTTGAGGCATTAGAAAATGCGGAAGATGAAGAGGATATTCCGGCAATTGGTGTTGGACGTATTCAAGATTTTACACAAAAACAAATGTTAGATTTATATTCCTGCGTAGAGTGCGGACGCTGTACAAATATGTGTCCAGCATCGGGAACAGGGAAAATGCTATCACCGATGGATTTAATCGTGAAGCTTCGTGATCATTTAACATTTACAGGTGCTGTTGTAACAAAGCAAAAGCCATGGGTTCCTTATCAATTCTTTGCTAATACAAAGGGGAATCAGCTAGCGATGGCAGCTGGTGCTGAGGGGGCAGTCATTGAAGATATTTACAGCCCTTCTTTAATTGGCGATGTTATTACAGAATCTGAGATTTGGGCATGTACAACTTGCCGTAACTGTGAAGATCAATGTCCTGTTATGAACGAGCATGTCGATAAAATTATTGATTTACGTCGTTACTTAACGATGACTGAAGGAAAAGTGAACCCTGATGCTCAACGCGCGATGACAAATATCGAGCGTCAAGGCAATCCTTGGGGCTTAAATCGTAAAGAAAAAGAAAATTGGCGTGATCTCGATCCAACAATTCATATTCCAACAGTGAAAGAGCTGAAAAAATCAGGCGAGGAAATGGAATATTTATTCTGGGTAGGATCCATGGGGGCATTTGATAACCGCTCGCAAAAAATTGCATTAGCTTTCTGTCGTTTATTAAACGAGGCGGGCGTGAAGTTTGCAATTTTAGGAAATAAAGAGAAAAACTCAGGGGACACTCCTCGTCGTTTAGGAAATGAATTTTTATTCCAAGAGCTGGCAACAGCAAATATTGATGAATTTGAGAAAAACGACGTGAAGAAAATCGTTACGATTGACCCGCATGCTTACAATATCTTTAAAAATGAATACCAAGACTTTGGCTGGAAGGGCGAGGTCTACCACCATACAGAACTATTGAATCAATTGATTGAAGAAAATCGCCTGGCGTTAAATTACGAAGTTCATGAAACGATTGTTTTCCACGATTCTTGTTATTTAGGTCGTTATAACGATGTATATGATGCACCACGCGAAATATTACGTGGCATCCCGGGTGTTAAGCTTGTGGAAATGGAGCGTAATCGTGAAACGGCAATGTGCTGTGGCGCAGGTGGCGGTTTAATGTGGATGGAAGAGCATGTCGGCAATCGTATTAATGTAGCACGAACAGAACAAGCTTTAGCAACTGATGCATCTGTTATCTCTTCTGGATGTCCTTACTGCTTAACGATGCTAGAGGATGGAACGAAGGCAAAAGAGGTTGAGGATTCAATCGGTACATTCGATGTTGCAGAACTATTAGAGCGTTCTGTATTTGGTGAAAAAGTGAAAGCTGTCGAGGAAGCTGTTGAAGAAGTAGTAGCTTCTGTGGACAGTGTCGAACAAAACGAAAATGCGGAAACTAACGCAGAAAAATGATGTTTATTGCAGAAATATTTTAGTTATCTGAAAAATATAAATTGCACAATAAATAATTGTTTTGTAGAATAAGATTAAATGGAGATGGGAGTTGAACTATAAACTCCCATTTTTCATAGCTAGAGGTCGAGCGAGCGTTCAGTCAACGTAGAAGCTCTAATACTTCTTCTGGAAACGTAAAACAAAAGGGGTGTTTTACTTGAATAGAGCTGTAATTTTAGCAGGAGCAAGAACTGCATTTGGTAAGTTTGGAGGTTCACTATCAGCATTAAGTGCAAGTGACTTAGGTGCAATCGCCATAAAAGGGGCACTAGAGAAAGCGAATATTTCGCCTGATGAAGTGAATGAAGTAATTTTAGGCTCCGTTTTACAAGGGGGACAGGGCCAAATTCCTTCAAGGCAGGCTGCGATCAAAGCAAATTTACCAATAGCAGTGAAAACAGAAACGATTAACAAGGTTTGTGCGTCAGGGATGCGTGCTGTAACACTAGCAGATCAGCTAATTCGATTAGGGGACGAAGAAGTAATAATCGCTGGTGGTATGGAGTCCATGTCCAATGCACCGTATTATCTACAAAATGGTCGAACAGGTTTACGCATGGGTGACTCAACAATGGTGGATGGCATGCTTTATGATGGCTTAACATGTGCCTTTAGTAAGGCAAGGCCACATATGGGAAGCTACGGTAATACAACGGCGAAAGAATATTCGTTAAGCCGTGAGGAGCAGGATGCTTGGTCAGTTCGCAGTCATGAACGTGCACTAGCAGCAATTGAAAAAGGTTACTTTGCTGAAGAAATCGTGCCTGTGGAAATTCCACAACGTAAGGGAGAACCGCTTCAAGTCGATACAGACGAGGCACCAAGACCCGGTACATCAATGGAGGTACTTACAAAACTCAAGCCAGCCTTTGACAAGGATGGAACAATTACAGCAGGTAATGCACCTGGCGTTAACGATGGTGCATGTGCCCTAGTAGTAATGAGTGAGGAACGTGCAACTCGTGAAGGCAGAAAGCCACTTGCGGTTATTATCGGCCATGAAGAGATCGCTATTGAGCCAGAGAACTTCCCACAAACACCAGGGCTTGTCATTAACAAATTACTGAAAAAGACGGGGAAATCATTAGCTGACATTGATTTGATCGAAATCAATGAAGCATTTGCAGCTGTAGCTCTTGTCAGCAAGCAGTTGGCAGATTTAGATGCGGAAAAGGTCAATGTTAACGGTGGTGCAGTGGCACTAGGTCATCCAATCGGAGCATCTGGCGCACGCATTATTTTAACACTTGCTCATGAATTAAAGCGCCGTGGCGGTGGTATCGGAATTGCGGCTATCTGCTCAGGTGGAGGGCAAGGCGATGCAATTATGATTGAAGTACCGAAAACAGGGGGACACGAATGATGGGAATTCAAAAAGTAATGGTTATTGGTGCTGGGCAAATGGGCTCCGGCATTGCACAAGTTTGTGCACAAGCTGGTTATGATGTCAAACTGAACGACATGAAGCAAGAATTTTTCGAACGTGGTTTGGGTGTCATTACGAAAAACCTGACACGTGATGTCGAAAAGGGTCGTAAAACTGAGGAAGAGAAGGCAGCCATTCTAGGTCGTATTAGTATGTCACTAGATTTACAGGATGCTAGTGATGTAGATATTATCATCGAGGCAGCAGTGGAAAATATGGAAGTAAAGCAATCCATCTTTAAGCAAATTGATCAGATTGCACCGGCACATGCCATTTTAGCTACGAATACATCATCTTTACCAATTACGGAAATTGCAGCTGTAACAAATCGACCAGAGCAAGTAATTGGTATGCACTTTATGAATCCGGTACCTGTTATGAAGCTAGTAGAAATTATTAGAGGGTTAGCTACAAGTGATGAAGTCTACAAAGCGGTTGAAGACATGACAGTAACATTATCGAAAACGCCAGTGGAGGTAAATGACTTCCCGGGCTTTATTTCGAATCGTATTTTATTACCAATGATTAATGAAGCGATCTACGCATTGTATGAGGGTGTAGCATCGAAAGAAGCTATTGATGATGTAATGAAGCTTGGAATGAATCATCCGATGGGGCCATTAACATTAGCAGATTTTATTGGTCTTGATACATGTTTATCTATCATGGAGATTTTACATGAGGGCTTAGGTGATAGTAAATATAGACCTTGTCCATTGCTTCGTAAATATGTGGCAGCAGGATGGCTAGGTAAAAAATCTGGAAGAGGCTTTTACGTTTACGAATAATCCTATGGGGATGGGGCGATTCAAAACGAAGTGTAATGCTACGGGACAACATACAGGGGTGACATTATAGATGCATTTACAATTTACAGATGAACAAATAATGATGCGTGATATGGTTCGAAATTTCGCTCAGGATAAAATCGAACCGTGGGTTGAACGAATGGAGGCAGGAGAGTTTCCGCGTAAGCTCCTTGCACAAATGGGAGAATTAGGTTTAATGGGGATTACGGCGCCTGAGGAATTAGGCGGCTCAGCGATGGATTTTACATCGTACATAATTGCTATCAATGAACTATCGAAGGTGAGCGCAGTAATGGGGGTTATTTTATCTGTGCATACTTCGGTAGGAACAAATCCCATTATTTATTTCGGCAACGATGAACAAAAGAAACGTTATGTTCCAAAGCTTGCTGCAGGTGAATATTTAGGGGCATTTTGTTTAACGGAGCCTAGCGCTGGTTCAGATGCGGGCTCTTTACAATCCAAAGCGGTGCGAGATGGAGATGAATATGTCATCAACGGCTCCAAGGTGTTTATTACAAATGGTGGAGAAGCGGATGTTTATATTGTCTTTGCCTCAACGAATCCTACTGAAAAAACACGTGGTATTTCAGCCTTTATTGTTGAAAAAGGAACTCCGGGCTTAATCGTAGGTAAAGATGAACAAAAAATGGGCTTACACGGCTCACGTACAGTTCAACTAACATTCGACAACTGTCGCATTCCAGCCGCAAACCTTCTTGGGGAGGAAGGGGAAGGCTTTAAAATCGCAATGGCCAATTTAGATGTTGGACGTATTGGAATCGCAGCACAAGCTCTAGGTATTGCTGAAGCAGCGCTAGAGGCAGCCACTGCATATGCCAAAGAACGTGTTCAATTTGGAAAGCCTATTGCAGCGCAACAAGGTGTTGGCTTCAAGCTTGCTGATATGGCGACTGCTGTGGAAGCAGTGAAATTATTAGTCTATCGGGCTGCGGATTTACGCACAAAAGGGTTACCGTGTGGAGCGGAGGCCTCGATGGCAAAACTTTTTGCCTCTCGTACAGCAGTGCAAACAGCGCTAGATGCTATACAGATTTTTGGTGGCTATGGCTATACAAAAGATTATCCGGTAGAGCGTTATTTCAGAGATGCAAAAGTGACAGAAATATACGAGGGTACAAGTGAAATTCAAAAGCTAGTCATTAGTAAACATTTACTGAAATAAGGTTTGTTGCATTGTTGATTTTCTAAGGATGATGTTGATTGCTAACATAAAACGCTCGGGTAACCTGGAAAACTGGTCAGGTCATGCAATGAATCGCTCAGTTACTTCAAAGAACGGAGCGGGTAATAAAAAGATTTGCTCAGTTTCTCGAAGCAATATAGCAGGAACATAATCAAAAATTGAAATCAACAATATTAGAGTTTAACGAAAAAGGGGAAATGGACAATGAACTTTCAATTATCAGAAGAGCATGAGCAATTACGCGAAATGATTCGTGATTTTGCTATTAATGAAGTAGCACCAACAGCAGCTGAACGTGACGAGAAAGAAGAATTTGACCGTGCAATTTTCGATAAAATGGCGGAGCTAGGGTTAACAGGTATTCCATGGCCAGAAGAATACGGTGGTGCAGGCTTTGATTATCTTGCATATGTCATTGCTGTAGAAGAATTATCACGTGTATGTGCTTCAACAGGGGTAACGTTATCAGCACATACATCACTTGCGGGTTGGCCAATTTTTAAATTCGGTACGGAAGAACAAAAACAAAAATATCTTCGTCCAATGGCAGAAGGTAAACATATCGGTGCATATGGTTTAACAGAACCAGGATCAGGCTCTGATGCTGGTGGCATGAGAACATATGCAAAACGTGATGGTGATGATTATATTTTAAACGGCTCGAAAATTTTCATTACCAATGGTGGAGTAGCAGATACATATGTTGTATTTGCAGTAACAGATCCAGAAGCTAAACATGGCACAACTGCTTTTATCGTTGAAGCTGGCTTTGAAGGTTTCTCGGTAGGGAAGAAGGAGAAAAAACTAGGAATTCGTTCATCTCCTACAACTGAAATTATTTTTGATAACTGTCGCGTCCCGAAAGAAAACATGCTTGGAGCTGAGGGAGAAGGCTTTAAAATTGCAATGACAACACTTGATGGAGGACGTAATGGTATTGCGGCACAAGCTGTAGGGATTGCACAAGGCGCATTGGATGCAGCGGTTGAATACGGTAAAGAGCGCGTGCAATTTGGTAAACCGATTACTGCTAACCAAGGTGTCTCCTTTAAACTAGCGGATATGGCAACTCAAATTGAAGCATCTCGACTGCTTACATACCAAGCGGCTTGGTTGGAATCAAATGGTCTACCTTATGGTAAAGCATCTGCAATGGCAAAATTAATGGCTGGCGATACTGCGATGAATGTAACGACTGAGGCGGTTCAAGTCTTTGGTGGGTATGGATATACAAAAGATTATCCTGTTGAGCGCTTCATGCGTGATGCAAAAATCACACAAATTTATGAAGGTACACAAGAGATTCAACGACTTGTTATCTCTCGTATGTTGACAAAATAAAGTATGACAGAAAGAGATAAAAGACCCCAAGTACAGTCGACGGTAAAAGATGAAAATCTCATCGCCATTCGTCGAGAACAAATGATAGAGGGAGCCATTAAATTATTTAAAGAAAAAGGTTTTCATCGTGCTACCACGAGAGAAATCGCAAAAGCTGCAGGCTTTAGTATCGGAACATTGTATGAATATATTCGTACTAAGGAAGATGTCCTTTACCTTGTATGTGATAGTATTTATCACCATGCGATGGAGCGGCTTTCCAGTTATGAGATTAAGGCGGGAACTATAGAAGAGTTAAAGGAAATGATTCGAGAGTATTTCTTGCAAATTGATAGTATGGTTGATGAGCTGACAATCATGTATCAGGAAACTAAATCATTATCAAAAGAAGCACAACGCTATGTATTTAGTAAAGAGTTTGAAATGGTTGGTACTTTTGAGCGATTACTACAACGCTGTGTGCAATCAGGTGAAATATCGATGACGGATCAACAAATTCACTTGGCAGCAAATAACTTAGTCGTTTCTGGACAAAGCTGGGCATTCCGTAAATGGGCGCTCCATCGTCAGCATTCTATTGAAGAATTTATTGAAATGCAAATAACATTATTTATTTCAGGCATAAAGGGGTTCTAATAAGTTTTTGTAAAGGGGTTGTCGGTAATTGCATAGTGCGACATTGCAATTACCGATTTTTTTTATGCATTATGCTCTATAAGTGTAATTGATTAAGGGGAGAAAGTGGGGATTTCATATGACAAAGGTAGAAGTATATCGTCCAAAAAATCACGTACGTTTTGTAACAGCATCTAGTCTTTTTGATGGACATGATGCTTCGGTTAACATTATGCGACGTATTTTACAATCAAGTGGTGTAGAGGTAATCCATTTAGGACATAACCGCTCCGTAGAAGAAGTCGTAAATGCTGCGATTCAAGAAGATGCACAAGGCATTGCAGTATCTTCTTATCAAGGCGGGCATATGGAATACTTTAAATATATGTATGATTTGCTGCGTGAAAAAGGGGCACCACATATTAAAATTTATGGTGGCGGCGGTGGTGTTATTTTACCACGTGAAATTAAAGAGCTACACGCTTACGGGATTGCAGGGATTTTCTCGCCAGAGGATGGTCGCGTTTTAGGATTACAAGGGATGATTAATGAAAAAATTAAAGGGACTGATTTCCCAACTGCTACAGGTAACTATCAAGAAAAGTTGGATGCCTTAACGACAGAAACGCCAGAAATATTAGCAAATTTAATAACTGCTGCTGAGTCGAATGATGATGAAGAAACGAAAAAGATGCTAGAAGAAGCTCGCAAACGCTCAAAAGGAACACCTGTATTAGGTATTACAGGAACAGGTGGTGCGGGTAAATCTTCCTTAACGGATGAATTAATTCGTCGTTTCCTAAAGGAGTTTCCGGATAAACGCGTAGCTATTCTTTCTGTCGATCCGACAAAGCAAAAAACAGGTGGCGCTTTACTTGGTGACCGAATTCGTATGAATGCGATTTTTAATAATCGAGTATACATGCGTAGTTTAGCAACACGTGGATCTCGTACAGAGCTTACTGCTTCTATTGGGGACGTGTTAGACGTAGTGCGTGTAGCGGACTATGATTTAATCATTGTAGAAACAAGTGGTATTGGTCAAGGTGATGCGGAAATTACAAAATACACGGATCTTTCCATGTACGTGATGACAAGTGAGTTTGGTGCTCCAACTCAGCTTGAAAAAATTGACATGATTGATTTTGCGGATGTAATCGCCATCAATAAATTTGAACGCAAAGGCTCTGAGGATGCGCTACGTCAAGTGCAGAAGCAATATCAACGTTCACGAGAACTTTGGGATGAATCACTTGATAATATGCCTGTGTACGGTACGATTGCCAGTCAATTTAATGATAAAGGAACGAATGCTTTATTTGCTGCATTAATAAATATCATTAATACGAAGACAGGAAGTAATTGGGAAACGGGATATGAGCAATTTGCAAAAACTCAAAAGCAAGATGTTATCATTCCAAACGATCGTCGTTATTATTTACGAGAACTGACAGATACTGTGCGTGGCTATCATAAAAAATCAGAGCAACAGGTAGAATTTGCCCGTCGTCTATTCCAATTAGAGGGAGCTATTGTAGCGGTTAAGGAAAAAGCGCCAAATGATGCACTTATCGCATCTCTCACTTCTTTAGCAGAAGGCGTTAGAGATGAATTAACGGCTGAATCTAAACGTATATTAGACAATTGGCATACTTTAAAAGAAGCGTATGCAGGAGACGAGTTTGTCACGAAAGTTCGTGATAAAGAAATTCGAACAATTTTAAAGACAACAAGCCTCTCAGGTACAAAAATTCCTAAAGTTGCTTTGCCGAAATTCGTAGATTATGGTGAAATTTTACGCTGGGTTTATAGAGAAAATGTACCTGGTGAATTTCCGTATACAGCGGGGGTATTCCAATTTAAACGTGAAGGTGAAGATCCGAAGCGACAATTTGCTGGTGAAGGAACGCCTGAGCGTACGAATAAACGATTCCATTATTTATCAAAGGATGATGATGCAAAACGTTTATCAACAGCATTTGATTCGGTAACGTTATACGGAGAGGATCCAGATTACCGACCAGATATTTATGGAAAGGTTGGAGAATCGGGTGTATCAATTTGTACGTTAGAGGATATGAAAAAGCTTTATGCAGGCTTTGATTTATGTGCACCATCGACTTCAGTATCAATGACAATTAACGGTCCAGCACCGGTTATTTTGGCAATGTTCATGAATACGGCTATTGATCAGCAAGTGAAACTACGTGAGGAAGAACTTAGTCGACCATTGACAGTTGAAGAATTTACAGAGACACGGGAGAAAACATTACAGGTTGTACGTGGAACCGTGCAAGCAGATATTTTAAAAGAAGACCAAGGACAAAATACATGTATTTTCTCAACAGAGTTTGCGTTACGAATGATGGGAGATATTCAGCAATACTTTATCGATCATAAAGTTCGTAATTATTACTCAGTATCTATTTCTGGGTACCATATTGCCGAAGCTGGTGCCAACCCAATATCCCAATTGGCCTTCACATTAGCAAATGGCTTTACGTATGTGGAATATTATTTAAGTCGAGGAATGAATATTGACGACTTTGCACCAAATCTATCATTCTTCTTCTCTAACGGACTCGATCCAGAGTACACGGTTATTGGACGTGTAGCCCGTCGTATTTGGGCAATTGTAATGCGTGATAAGTACGACGCCAATGAACGAGCACAAAAATTAAAATATCATATCCAAACCTCTGGACGCAGTTTGCATGCACAGGAGATTGATTTTAATGATATCCGCACAACATTACAGGCGTTAATGGCATTACAGGATAACTGTAATTCATTGCATACAAATGCATATGATGAGGCAATTACAACGCCTACGGAAGAATCTGTACGTCGTGCAATGGCTATTCAAATGATTATTACGAAGGAACATGGCTTAGCGAAAAACGAAAATCCATTACAAGGGGCCTTTATCGTAGAAGAGTTAACAGACCTTGTAGAAGAAGCGGTACTTGAAGAGTTTGATCGTATCAATGATCGTGGTGGCGTACTAGGTGCAATGGAAACACAATATCAACGTGGTAAAATTCAAGAGGAATCCATGTACTACGAGATGCTAAAACATTCAGGTGAGTTACCAATCATTGGTGTGAACACATACTTAAATCCGAATCCACCTTCAGAAGATGAAATTAACAATATGGAAATTGCGCGTGCATCGACGGAAGAAAAAGAGACGCAAATTCAAAATTTACATGCCTTTTGGAAGCAACATGAAGGTGAGAACGAAGCAGCCCTTGCCCGTTTACAACAGGTAGCTGTCAACAACGGTAATATTTTCGCGGAGCTAATGGAAACCGTAAAAGTCGCTAGCTTAGGGCAGATCACAAATGCTTTATATGAGGTTGGCGGACAATATCGTCGTAATATGTAATTCATAAACATGTGAATTTTCTTATTGTTTAACATTTATTCTATTTTGTGCAAAATGTTTGTGAAGTTTTAAGTGTCTAGTCTTAGGATTAGGCACTTCTTTTTATTTCCGTTATAATAAGAAATGTAAAAAAAAGGGGAGGCGCAGTAGAATGATGAAATCAGCTATTAACTACATCATTATTTTAGCTTTGGTGGTAGGAGTTATTTTCCTGTATGATAAGCAATTTGGCGCTGTTCCTTTACTAATATTATCGGTCTATATGTTTTACTTAGGGATAAAAAAAATGCGTGATATAAAAAACAGTAATTGAAGCTAGCAAAGAGGATAAAACTTTGTATATAATGGGTATTATGCTTATGATATGGAAAGTTACTTTTGTGCGGCCTTTTTTGCTGCGCTCCGACAATAAAGCTATATAAATTTTAAAACGTCCATTGTGATGAGGGAAAGGAAGTGCACGAATGAATTTTCGTGAAATGACAAAAGAACAATTAACGGAAGAATCGTTAATTAACTTAGCGTACGCAATTTTAAATGAAAAACGTGCCTCAGTGTCTTTTAATGACTTATTAACAATTATTCAAGAGCTTGTAGGCTATAGTGATGAAGAAATGAAAGCTCGCCTGCTACAATTTTACACAGATATAAATGTAGATGGTCGCTTCTTATTTAATCAGGAAACTGGCTGGGGCTTACGTGAATGGTATAAAGTTGAACAGATTGAAGAAGAAACAGCTCCTTCTGTTAAAACTCATAAGAAAAAATCTAAAGCAGCCGTTGAAGATGAAGATGATTTAGATGAAGATCTAGATGAAGAAGATATTGACTTCGATGAAGATTATGAAGAATTCGTTGAAGATGAAGATGATCTTGAAGAAGATGATGATAAAGAAGATATCGATTTTGATGAAGAAGATATAGAGGACATCGATGAAGAAATCGACGAGGACTTTACTGCTGAAGATGAAGAAGAATTTGAAGAAGAGGACGAAATCTAACTTATTTCAGCAAACAACTTCTGAAATAAGCCGATTCCGGACCCAATTATGCCCAGCCATAATTGATGATAATTACTCTTTGAAATTTTCTTTCTTTTATCCTTGTAGTAAAAAATCTTGACTTCTATCGCGGTTCCGTTTAATCTTTTACTTGGGCTCCTTAATTAAAGGAGAAAGACCGTGTATGTAATACGCTCCCCCTGCAAACCTATGCAGGAGGAGCGTTTTTTTATTTTTTTAACTGTATTCAGTCAAGTTCTCCCATGTTTATAGCTACGGAATGAATATAAATGCTCTAAATTATTCATGATGTATAATAATCGGTGACTGCGTATATGTTAGGATGAAATTTTTAAAAGGAAAGTAGAAAAGAGATAGAAACGATTACAGCTTCGAATCGACTACAATTTTGTAGGCATTCTCGGCTTTTCTTATTTTAGGGATAAGAAATATCAATTTCTTAGGCCGTAGAGACATTTGCACCAATGCTCAAGATTACTTAGCTTAGGACGTGAATGCACTTTTCTTACTAGTAATTTCTAGAACAATATAAGGAGGAATTTTTTCATGACGAAGTATATTTTTGTAACAGGTGGGGTTGTGTCTTCACTTGGAAAAGGGATTGTAGCAGCATCTCTAGGTCGTTTATTAAAAAATCGTGGATTAGAAGTAACGATTCAAAAATTTGACCCATATATCAATATTGACCCAGGTACAATGAGTCCTTATCAGCATGGTGAGGTTTTCGTTACAGATGATGGCGCAGAAGCTGACTTAGACTTAGGTCACTACGAACGTTTCATAGATATTAACCTAGGAAAACATTCTACAGTAACATCAGGGCGTGTTTATCAGTCTGTATTACAAAAAGAACGCCGCGGTGATTACAACGGTGGAACAGTACAAGTAATTCCTCACATTACAAATGAAATCAAAGATCGTATTCAACGAGCTGGTCGCGAAACAAATGCGGACGTAGTTATTACAGAAGTAGGCGGAACAGTTGGGGATATTGAGTCATTACCATTCCTTGAAGCAATTCGCCAAATGAAAACGAATTTAGGTCATAACAATGTGATGTATGTTCACTGTACGCTTATTCCTTATATTAAAGCTGCGGGTGAGCTAAAAACAAAACCAACTCAGCATTCTGTAAAAGAATTACGTTCTTTAGGTATTCAACCAAATATTATCGTTGTACGTACAGAGCAAGAAGTGCCACAGGATATGAAAGAAAAATTAGCTTTATTCTGTGATGTTCAGCCACACGAAATTATCGAATCTCGCGATGCAGAACATTTATATGAGGTACCACTAAACCTTCATGCACAAGATATCGATGATATCGTGCTTGACCATTTTGGCATTGAAGCACCAGAGGCGGATATGGAAGAATGGCGCGAGCTTGTAGCAAAAGTGAAGAGCTTACCAAATAAACGAAAAGTAGCATTAGTAGGTAAATATGTAGAACTACAAGATGCTTACATTTCTGTTGTAGAGGCATTAAAGCATGCAGGCTATGCATATAATTCTGATATTGAGATTGACTGGATCAATGCAGAACACGTGGATGCTGACAATGTTGTTTCACTATTAAAAGGTGCTGACGCCATTTTAGTTCCAGGTGGCTTCGGTGATCGTGGAGTTGAAGGTAAAATTTTAGCGACACAATATGCTCGTGAAAATAATGTACCATTCTTAGGTATTTGCCTAGGTATGCAACTTGCAACAGTGGAATTTGCTCGTAACGTACTTGGTTTACAAGGAGCGCATTCAACAGAGCTTGATCCAAAAACAGAATATCCGATTATCGATTTCCTACCAGATCAAAACGACAGTGTAGACATCGGTGGTACATTACGTTTAGGTTTATATCCATGTAAGTTAAAAGAAGGCTCAAAGGCGATCCAAGCTTATGGTCAAGAACTTGTTTATGAACGTCACCGCCATCGTTATGAATTTAACAATGAGTATCGTGAAGCGATGGAAGCTGAAGGTCTTGTCTTCTCAGGTACAAGTCCTGATGGTAAATTAGTAGAAATTATCGAGTTACCAGAAAATAATTTCTTCGTAGCATGTCAATTCCACCCTGAGTTGGTATCACGACCAAACCGTCCACAGCCATTGTTCCGTGATTTTATCGGAGCAACATTCAAATAATGAAAAAAGAGTTGTCTCAAGTGCTGAGACAACTCTTTTTTTGATAGATAGAACTTGTTTCTCGATAAAAGTCCAAAATGTTTCGATAAAATGAGATTTTGTTTCCATAAAAGCTCAAATAGTTTCGATAAAGAGCGATTTTGTTTCGATAAATCTTCAAAATATTTCTGTAATGTTAGATTCTTTACAGCTCTTCGTCATCAAGACCAAGCATTTCATCATACGCAATTTTTACTGCTTCATAAACAAAAAGGGCAGCTATAGCATGTGGCACGACTATGCGCTTGCCTAAATCGTTCGGTAATAAACCACCGCGCATGCGTGTTGAAATATACGTATACGCTAAATCTGCTAGTGGATTTTCAGAGTTATCAACTTCGCTAGCAACTGCTGCAAATGGAATAAACTGATTATTTAATTGCTGTGCTAAGGCTAATGCATCCTCATCGTGTGCACTACGTGTAAAAATGCATACACGATCAGCTTCTGTGATCACTGTATCTTTTGTCCAAGGGACTAACTTGGTAAAACGTTCAACAGCTTGGCTTGCATTTAATTCGACAACTTGCATTTCGCCAAAACATGCGAAATAGACATTGCCTTCACCTATACCCGCTTGTGCAAGTAATCTTGCTGTTTCTTCAATAGCTTCCTCTTCGGTTTGTGTTATTCTTTGTAATAATCCACTTAATTGTGTTGTTAGAATTTTTGACATGATCCCACCTCAATCAATATTATAGGTATGATAAGTGCATAAAGCAAAAGCAGATAATTTATAATACTAGAAGGTATTAAGAGGTTAAAGGAGAATAATACATAATATAGGAAGTTTTGTGTAAGAATAATAACTCAAAAAGGGCGGAATGAAATGTGAAACGATTACTAATTGTCGATGATCAACCAGGAATTCGTTTGCTATTAAATGAAGTGTTGAAAAAAGAAGGTTATGTTACATATTTAGCTGCAAATGGTATGGAAGCGCTGAAATATGCTGAGGAGGAAATGGATTGTGTCCTATTAGACATGAAAATTCCAGGGATGGATGGCATAGAAATTTTAAAGCGCTTAAAAGAGAAGTGGCCACAACTTCCAGTATTCATGATGACTGCATATGGTGAATTGGACGTTGTACAGGAGGCATTAGATTTAGGAGCAATCCGATATTTTACTAAGCCTTTTGATATTTTTGAAGTGCGAGATGAAGTGAATAAAACATTAAAAGTATAGAAAAACAGGCAGTGGTCAACACCGCCTGTTTTTCATGATTGTTATAAGATTTTTAGTAATTTTCTACCGTTTTATATTCACTACCTGCCAAAATATATAACTCATCACCCTAACATTCGCTTACGTGCCGAAAACAAGACGCTGTCGCTACGTTGCACTTCGTTTTCGTGTAGAAAATAAAGCCTCTGCTTTTCAGGGTCTGAAACCTTCGTTCCGTTACACTCCACTGCGGTTGCACTGTCGCTACGCTTACGTGCAGAAAACAAAGTAACCTGAAATGCTTTTCAGGTTACTTTGTTTTTGCTATGATTAAATAGCATATCTATGTAAAAGAATAGTCCTAAGAGGAGGATTTTTAGTATGGCATTAGTATCTATGAAAGAGATGTTAATTAAAGCAAAAGCAGAAGGTTATGCGGTTGGTCAGTTCAACATCAACAACCTTGAGTGGACTCAAGCAATTTTACAAGCAGCAGAAGAAGAAAAATCTCCAGTTATTCTAGGCGTTTCTGAAGGCGCAGGTAAATATATGGGCGGATTCATCTCCGTTGTACACATGGTAAAAGGTTTGATGGAATCTTATGGCACTACAGTACCTGTAGCTATTCATCTTGACCATGGTTCAAGCTTTGAAAAATGTAAAGAAGCAATAGATGCAGGATTTACTTCGGTTATGATTGATGCTTCTCATCATCCATTTGAGGAAAATGTTGCGACTACTTCAAAAGTAGTTGAGTACGCTCATGCGAAAGGTGTTTCTGTTGAAGCAGAGCTTGGCACGGTAGGTGGCGACGAGGATGGCGTTATCGGTGGTATTATGTATGCTGATCCAGAGGAATGCCGTAAAATGGTTGAGCTAACAGATATCGATTGCTTAGCACCAGCACTTGGCTCTGTACATGGTCCTTACAAAGGAGAACCAAATTTAGGTTTTAAAGAAATGGAAGAAATCTCTAAATTAGCAGATTTACCATTAGTATTACATGGTGGTACAGGAATCCCAACAAAAGATATCCAACGCTCGATTTCATTAGGTACAGCAAAAATTAACGTCAATACTGAAAATCAAATTGCTGCTACGAAAGTAATCCGTGAAGTTCTTGATAATGATAAAGTTGTTTATGACCCTCGTAAATTCCTTGCTCCAGCACGTGAAGCGATTAAATCAACAGTTATCGGGAAAATTCGTGAATTTGGTAGTGCGCAAAAAGCATAATTTTTGTATCTAAAATACTACAAAAGCACAGATGAATACACAAATAAGAGAAGTGTTGATGCTGTTATCGACCTTCTCTTGTTTTTGAAATGATAAATTTTTGGCGAAAATAATATCAATAAAGCCTCGCCATAAATTCCGTGAATTTTGCCGGAGGCTTTCGGCTAACAAATATTTATTGCGCGCGAAAGTGTAGTGCTGACGCTACGCTTTTGCACATATAAATTGCCACAGGACGTGGCGTTCTAAGACTGAGTTCCTTTATTTCAGCGGGTGTTTATTCGTTGAAAAAGTAAATATAAAGTCCATCACCAAAAGTTGGGGATGGCATTTAGGTGAAAACGAATGTAATGTATAGTAGTTGATTTTCAATCCAACTGAACGGCCATAGATAAGCGCTCAGGTGGAACGAAATCAACCCTACGTTATGGTACTAAGCCAAACAATGATCAGGAGGGAATATAATGAAATTTTTCATTGATACAGCAAACTTTGAAGAGATTAAAGAAGCACACGCATGGGGTATTTTATCAGGTGTTACGACAAACCCATCGTTAGTTGCTAAAGAAGAGAACGTTTCTTTCCATGATCGACTGCGTGAAATCACAGAGCTTGTAGATGGCTCAGTGAGTGGGGAAGTAATTGCTCTAGATGCGGAAGGTATGATTAAAGAAGGCTTAGAATTGGCTGCAATTGCTCCGAATATTACAGTTAAATTGCCAATGACGCCAGGTGGATTAGAGGCATGTCGCTTCTTTGCAGACAAAGGCATTAAAACGAACGTAACATTAATCTTCAGTGCCAACCAAGCATTAATGGCTGCTCGTGCGGGTGCTACATATGTATCACCATTTATCGGTCGTCTAGATGATATAGGTCAAAACGGTGTAGAACTAATTGAAACGATTGCAGATATTTTCACAATTCATAATATCGATACGCAAATTATCGCTGCATCTATTCGTCATCCGCAGCATGTAACAGCGGCAGCACTTGCTGGTGCACATATTGCAACTACTCCTTTTAAAGTATTAAAGCAACTTTTCCATCATCCATTAACGGAAAAAGGAATTGAAGGATTTTTAACGGATTGGAATAAGAGAAAAGGCAAATAATAAGATTATATAGTGAGCCAATTGCAGAAAAAATTACTTTCCAATCATGAGGGAGAACGCGAAATGGATGTTTATAAAATTACAGGCGAAAATCGTCTAAAGGGTACAATAAAAGTTAGTGGTGCAAAAAATAGTGCAGTCGCCTTAATTCCCGCATCAATTTTGGCGAACTCTCCAGTGACAATTGGAGGGATACCAGAAATTTCTGATGCATGGACGTTAAAGGCATTATTAGAGGAAATCGGTGGAGAAGTTTCATTTGAGGATGGCATAATGACCATTGATCCGACAGAAATGATTGCGTTGCCTTTACCAAACGGCAACGTGAAAAAGCTTCGTGCCTCCTATTACTTAATGGGAGCAATGCTTGGCCGCTTTAAAAAAGCTGTGATTGGTTTACCAGGAGGCTGTTTCTTAGGGCCACGTCCTATTGACCAACATATAAAAGGCTTTGAGGCATTAGGTGCGAAAATCACGAATGAGCATGGAGCAATTTATTTACGTGCTGATGAATTAATTGGCGCAAAAATATATTTAGACGTTGCCAGTGTAGGTGCAACAATTAATATAATGTTAGCTGCAGTCCTTGCGAAAGGACGTACGGTTATTGAAAATGCAGCAAAAGAACCGGAAATTATTGATGTAGCTACTCTTCTCACTAACATGGGAGCTAATATTAAAGGTGCAGGTACAAGTGTTATCCGTATTGAAGGCGTAGAGGAACTTCATGGTACGGAGCATACGATTATTCCGGATCGTATTGAAGCTGCAACATTCATGATTATGGCTGCCGCTTTAGGTGAGGGCATTACAATTGATAATGTTATCCCATTGCATTTAGAGGCTATTATTGCAAAGCTTCGTGAAATGGGTGTAAAAATTGAAATCGGTGAAGAAAGTATTTTTGTGCCAAAAACGGATCTCTCCACATTGCAAGCCGTTGATGTGAAAACATTAGTGTATCCTGGATTCCCAACTGATATTCAGCAACCACTTTCTGTTTTAATGTCTCAAGCATTTGGTTCCTCAAAGATAACAGATACAATTTATACAGCTCGATTTAAGCATATTGATGAACTTCGTCGTATGAATTCCAATGCACGCGTTGAAGGAAATACAGCTATTATTACAGGTCCTAGTAAATTACATGGTTCAACCGTAACAGCTACAGACCTTCGTGCTGGTGCCGCATTAGTATTAGCAGGCCTATTAGCTGAAGGCGAAACGGAAATTCATGATATCTATCATATTGAGCGTGGTTATAGCTCACTTATTGAGAAATTACGTGATTTAGGCGCCGATATTCGACGTGAAACAATAATGGCCCGTGTAGCAGAGGCAAAGGAATAATGAGAGCTAAAAGTTTTGAACTAACTATGTTACAATAGAGGTAATTTGAATGTTTCGGCGAAGAAATATGCCGATAACGGGAGGCAAATAAAACAATGGAACGTAGTTTATCGATGGAAGTAGTACGAGTAACAGAGGCAGCAGCAATCGCATCCGGGAAATGGATGGGTCGCGGTTTAAAAATTGAGGCAGATGATGCAGCAACGACAGCGATGCGCGTAATGTTCGATACAATTCCAATGCATGCTACAGTAGTGATTGGTGAAGGCGAAATGGATGAAGCACCAATGCTTTATATTGGTGAAGAACTTGGCCTACGTAATGGAGGTCCTCAAGTAGATATCGCAGTTGACCCATTAGAAGGTACAAATATTGTAGCGAAGGGTACAAATGGTGCAATGACAGTTCTTGCTATTGCAGATAAAGGTAATCTGTTAAACGCACCTGATATGTACATGGAGAAAATTGCAGTAGGACCGGAAGCAGCAGGTAAGGTAGATATTAACGCTTCTGTTACGTATAATTTATTACAGGTAGCAAAAGCTAAAAATAAAGATATTTCTGATGTAGTAGCTACACTTTTAGATCGACCACGTCACCAAGCAATTGTTGATGAAATCCGAGAAGCTGGGGCACGTATTAAATTTATTCAAGACGGCGACGTTGGAGCAGCTATCAATACTGCTTTTGATGAAACTGGCATTGATATTATGTTTGGTACAGGTGGTGCACCGGAGGGTGTAATTTCAGCTGTTGCATTAAAATGTCTAGGTGGAGACTTCCAAGCGAAGCTAGTTCCAGAAGATGAAGAACAATTAGAACGTTGTAAAAAAATGGGTGTAGATGTAGATAAAGTTCTTTATTTAGATGATCTAGTTAAAGGTGACGATGCTATTTTTGCAGCGACTGCTGTAACAGATTGTGAGCTTTTAAAAGGTGTGCAGTATAAAGGAGCTTATGCATTAACACATTCAGTTGTTATGCGAGCTAAATCTGGAACTGTGCGTTTTGTAGAAGGTCGACACGCTCTTGATAAAAAACCTAGCTATTAATAAAAATTTCTTCTAAAATATACCTAGTGCATCTTTTTGCGCTAGGTACCTTCTTCTAAATTTTCAACCATCCCATAGTTTTATAAGGCTATATTATGCTTCATTGTTTTGCATAGTTAATTCAAATACCTATCGCTCTGCTTCAAGCTGACAGGTACGAATTGACTACAGAGCCTATCGTAAAAAAACTTCTTTGTTAACCCCAAAAACAGCAATTATTTTGAAAAAGACTGGAGTTGTGCATATGTCTGCATTGACAATCGCTCAATTAGAAAACATGACGTTAAAAGAGCTTTACGCCCTTGCACGCCAATACAAAATTTCATATTATAGCAAGCTAACGAAAAAAGAATTAATATTTGCTATTTTGAAAACACGTTCAGAGCAAGAGGGTTATTTCTTTATGGAAGGTGTACTAGAAATTGTTTCGCAAGAGGGCTTTGGCTTCCTTCGACCAATTAACTATTCACCAAGTAAAGAGGATATTTATATTTCTGCGTCTCAAATTCGTCGCTTTGACTTACGAAATGGGGACAAGGTATCTGGTAAAGTACGTCCACCTAAAGAAAACGAACGCTATTATGGACTACTACAGGTGGATGCTGTTAACGGCGAAGACCCAGAAGTAGCAAAGGAACGTGTGCATTTTCCAGCATTAACGCCTTTATATCCTGATCGTCAAATTAAGCTTGAAACAACACAACGTAATTTATCGACGCGTATTATGGATTTAGTGGCACCTGTAGGCTTTGGGCAACGTGGATTGATCGTTGCACCACCAAAGGCAGGGAAAACTTCATTATTAAAAGAAATCGCGAATGCTATTACAACAAATTATCCGGATGCAGAGTTAATTGTCTTACTTATTGACGAACGCCCTGAGGAAGTAACTGATATCGAACGTTCTGTGAATGCAGATGTAGTGAGCTCGACTTTCGATGAGGTTCCAGAAAATCATGTGAAAGTTGCAGAAATTGTATTAGAACGTGCACGCCGCTTAGTTGAGCATAAGCGTGATGTTATTATTTTAATGGACTCTATTACACGTTTAGCACGAGCGTATAACTTAGTTATTCCTCCGAGCGG
This sequence comes from Lysinibacillus sp. NPDC095746, assembly GCF_044763535.1. Lineage (NCBI taxonomy): Bacteria > Bacillati > Bacillota > Bacilli > Caryophanales > Bacillaceae > Lysinibacillus > Lysinibacillus sp. NPDC095746. The sequence goes on along the minus strand of NZ_JBIWGL010000011.1, from coordinate 43,801 downwards.
TCGTACGCTTTCAGGCGGTATTGATCCTGCTGCATTCCATAGACCAAAACGATTCTTCGGTTCTGCACGTAATATTGAAGAAGGCGGTAGCTTAACAATTTTAGCGACAGCTTTAGTGGATACAGGATCTCGTATGGATGAGGTCATTTATGAAGAATTTAAAGGAACAGGTAATTTAGAGCTTCACCTTGATCGCCAATTAGCAGAGCGTCGTATTTTCCCTGCGCTTGATATCCGCCGCTCAGGTACACGTAAAGAAGAGCTTCTGCTTGAGCCTGAGCAACTTGAAAAATTATGGGCAATTCGTAAAACATTCTCGGACGCACCTGATTTTGCGGAGCGCTTCATGAAAAAATTACGTACAACAAAATCAAATGAAGAATTTTTTGAAAAATTAAATGAAGATATGAAAAAAGCTACTAAAGGTAAGGGCTTACTATAAAACATGAATCACCGTTGACTAGTAATAGTCGATGGTGGTTTTTTTGATTATCTATTTGCTAGTTTGAACTTATAAGAAATCTATTCCCAGTCGGAACAGAAAATAGGACAAAACTTTAAATTTTTGTTATAAATAACGAATTATTAACTATTGTCAAATATATATTTTATATGGTACTATTGCTAAGTATGCAACGTGTACATATGTAGCTGACACATATTCGGGCTATGTAAGGTACAGTTCGATAATACTCTGTTCCAGATGGTTCAGGGCGAGAGGAGAAAACGAATATGAAACAAGGAATTCATCCAGATTACAAAGAAGCAACAGTAACTTGCTCTTGCGGTAACTCTTTCAAAACTGGTTCAGTAAAAGAAAACATCGTTGTCGAGTTCTGCAACGAATGTCACCCATTCTATACTGGCCGTCAAAAATTCGCGTCTGCTGATGGTCGCGTAGATCGTTTCAACAAAAAATACGGTCTTAAAAACTAATGTTAGTTTAATACCTGCCAAGCATGTGCTTGGCAGGTATTTTTTTCAGTATAATACAATTATGCCTCGGCATAATTGCGTCCGGAATCGGCTTTGTGCTTAGGACTGCAAATGTTGTTGTGCAAAAGCGCAGTGTTAACGTAGCGACAGCAACAGCTATTGAGCGAAAGCGTAGGTCTGAGGCACGATGCAGGTCAGTTAGTCGTTATCGCGTGGATGCGATGATTTTAGGCGAACATCCTCTAAGAACTCCTTTCCGATTCCGTGACATCCGCCGGAGGCTTAACTTCTTTCAGTGGGTGTGTGGATACCAGCTGAAAATAGCTTAAATCCGCATTCATCTCCCTAGCTATAAAGGTGGGAGACTGCTGTAGCTGAAAGAAGTTAAATGCCTAATGCGAGTCTTTTCAGTATCTAGATCGACATGAAGAAAGGGAGAAGACAAAGTGGCACAGCTATATTTTAAACATGGTGCAATGAATAGTGGTAAATCTATAGAAATTTTAAAAGTTGCGCATAACTATGAAGAACAACAAAAACCTGTAATGATGTTTACATCAGGCCTTGATACGCGAGATGAAGTAGGTTTTATCTCAAGTCGAGTAGGCTTACGTCAACAAGCCATTCCTGTTAATGATGATACAAATATTTTTGAACTAGTAAAAAATAATACTGTAAAACCATATTGTGTACTTGTTGATGAAGTACAATTTCTAAAAAAAGAGCATGTTTTACAGTTGGCAAATATCGTGGATGAGCTAGATATTCCAGTCATGGGCTTCGGTCTAAAAAATGATTTCCAAAATGAGCTATTTGAAGGCAGTCAGTACATGCTTACATATGCAGATAAAATTGAGGAAATGAAAACAATTTGCTGGTTCTGTCATAAAAAGGCGACAATGAATTTGCGTGTTGATGAACGTGGAAAGCCTGTTTATACAGGTGATCAAATTCAAATTGGAGGAAATGATTCCTACTATCCGGTTTGTCGAAAATGTCACGTGCATCCGCCGCTATAATGCAAACTGATTCAGTTGATAGAACTAATTAAAAGTAGCATACATGCGGAAATTTCCTTATACTAAGTAGTGGAAATGAAAAATGTTCAAAAATATTCTTACGCGCTTAGCGTAATTCAAATTTAAAGTTTCTCAGCAAATATAAAAGAGTAAACTTCATAAAAACTTAATAGAGGTGAAATCCATGTTCGATCGATTACAAGCAGTGGAGGATCGTTATGAAAGGCTAACGGAACTTTTAAGTGATCCCGATATTGTGAATGATAGTAAAAAATTACGTGAATATTCCAAAGAACAATCAGATATCCAGGAAACTGTTGATGCTTATCGTGAATATAAAAGTGTAAAAGAGCAATTAGTTGAAACACGTGAAATGCTAGATAGTGAAAAAGATCCTGATATGCACGAGATGGTGAAAGAAGAATTCAACCTACTAAAAGAACAGCAAGAAGAGTTAGAAGAACGTTTACGCATCTTATTAATTCCAAAAGATCCTAATGATAATAAAAACGTTATTATGGAGATTCGCGGAGCAGCTGGTGGAGACGAGGCGAATATTTTCGCTGGAGATTTGTTCCGCATGTACTCTCGTTACGCAGAGACACAAGGCTGGAAAATTGACATAATGGAAGCGACGCCAAACGCAATGGGCGGCTATAAAGAAGTTATTTTTATGATTAACGGTCAAGGTGCATATTCAAAATTTAAATTTGAAAATGGTGCGCACCGTGTACAACGTGTACCTGCGACAGAATCTCAAGGGCGTATTCATACATCGACAGCGACAGTAGCTTGCTTACCTGAGGTCGAAGAAGTGGATGTTGAAATCCATGAAAAAGATATCCGAGTGGATACATTTGCATCTTCTGGTGCCGGTGGTCAGTCGGTAAATACTACGATGTCAGCTGTTCGTATGACTCACTTACCGACAGGTGTTGTTGTTTCGATGCAGGATGAACGATCACAAATTAAAAACCGTGAAAAGGCAATGAAAATTTTGCGTGCTCGTGTTGCTGATATGTATTTACAAGAAGCACAAAAGGAAATCGATGCCACACGTAAATCAGCTGTAGGTTCAGGCGATCGCTCTGAGCGTATTCGCACATACAATTATCCACAAAACCGTGTAACAGACCACCGTATTGGTTTAACGATTCAAAAACTAGATCAAATCGTCGAGGGTAGACTAGGCGAAATTATTGATGCGCTCATTTTAGAGGAGCAAGCATCAAAGTTAGAGCGATTAAATGATGACCTATAATAGTGTAATGGAGGCCCTTCAATGGGCTTCTTCTTTTTTAGTGGATAATGATCGTGAGGAAACGGCAGCACGAATTGTCATGCAGCATATACTTGGCACAAGCTATTCAGAAGTAATGTTACATCTTCAAGATGAATTAACAGCTGAGCAAAAAGATAAATTTAAAGAACTCATTAAAGAGCATGCGAGTGGACGACCTGTACAGTATTGCCTCGGTAGTGAAGAATTTTATGGCCGTTCATTTATTGTCGATGAGTCAGTACTTATTCCTAGACCAGAGACCGAGGAATTAGTACTTGGCACAATTAATCGTATGAACAGAATATTTAATGATCAAGCAGTGAAGCTTGCAGATATCGGAACTGGTAGTGGTGCAATTGCTATTTCTATGAAGCTAGAATGTCCAGAGCTAACAGTCGTTGCCACTGATTTATCCGCAGCGGCTTTAACAACAGCACAAAGAAATGCACAAAGATTAGCAGCGGAAATTGATTTTCGATTAGGGGATTTAACGAAACCTCTGGCAGGTGAGAAATTTGATATCGTGTTATCGAATCCACCGTATATTGCTTTTGATGAGGCGAAAGAGATGTCGAGTACCGTGCTAGAGCATGAACCGCATAGTGCTCTTTTTGCAGAAGAAGACGGACTTATTTTATATAGAAAGTTGGCTGAGCAGCTTCCGCCCCTTATGAATAAACCTGCGCTCATTGGTCTTGAAATCGGTTATACACAAGGGGAGCAGGTAGCTCAATTCTTTAAAAATAGTTTTCCACAGGCTACAATTACGATAGAAAAAGATATAAATGGTAAACCTCGAATGATTTTTTGTGAAATTCATGTATAAAGTATCTACTTCTTGCCAACAATGTTGAGCAAGGAGGGATTTTTATGTTAAACGAATACAAGATTATTAGATTACCTAAACGAAATATCATTCTAGCTTTTGCAAGATTAGTATTTATTGCGATTGCTTTACAATTATGTGTTTTATATATTCCAACATTAGTAGGTTTTGCGAAAGCGTCTATCAATCATGAGCAAGAAAATGATTTTCGTATACGCGTTATTGCCAATAGCAATACGAATCAGGATCAGCTTGAAAAAGAGCAGCTTGTCAAAAATTTAAAGCCCTATTTTACACAAGTAGTAGCTAGTGCTAAAGCTAAAACTGTGGATAACGAGCAAATACTTTTATTAAAACAAGAAATTGAAGCAGAAATAAAAGAAAATTATCCACAGCTGGATACACAAGTTGTGCTTGGGGATAACTTATTTCCACCAAAGAGAAAGGACGCTGTACTTTATCCACAAAATTTGTATCATTCGATTGTCGTGAAAATCGGTGATGCACGTGGTGATAACTGGTGGTGTAGTGTATTCCCATCAATTTGTGAGCCTGCGAAAGAAGAAGCAAAAGAAGAGGTAGAAGAAGAGAAGGAACACGTTACATTTTTTATATGGGAATGGATTAAAGGTTTTTTTGAATGAATTGTTCACAAATTCAGATAACTTATGCACAATTTTTAATAAGTTATAAACATTATGTGGATAATTCAGTAAAAACGAATAATTGAAGGAAGGTTTTAATGATGGAAACCGTTTGCAAGATTGTGGACAGTAATGTGAATAGTCAGACAAATTATACACAAGCTGTGGATATCTTAAATGCAGGTGAGGTCGTGGCGTTTCCAACAGAAACGGTTTATGGCCTAGGAGCTGTTGCAACAAATGACACGGCAGTAAAAAAGATATTTGAAGCAAAAGGTCGTCCTTCTGACAATCCGCTAATTGTCCACATTGGCACGCAAGAGGAAGTTGAACTTTATGTTGAACATATTTCTGAAGTAGCCAAAAAATGCATGGATTTATTTTGGCCAGGTCCACTGACACTTGTAATGCCCGTTAAGCCAAATGTGCTGGCGGACAGTGTGACAGCAGGTCTATCGACTGTAGGCATTCGTATGCCGGATCATCCAGTTGCACTTGCCTTACTTCAACAATTAAAAAAGCCACTTGCTGCGCCGAGTGCTAATCGTAGTGGAAAGCCAAGTCCTACAGAAGCAATACATGTTCAGGATGATTTGGGAGGGTACATACCTTATATATTAGATGGAGGCTCCACTGGGATTGGACTCGAATCCACAGTGTTAGATGTGACACACGAACCTCCAGTAATTTTGCGTCCAGGCGGAATTACGAAGGAAATGTTAGAGGCTAAAATTGGTCAAGTACTGCAACCTTCAAAAATAGAGCAAAAATTAGAGGCCACTCCAAAAGCCCCTGGTATGAAATATACACACTATGCTCCTAATGCCCCTGTGCTATTAATTGACTGTGATTTAGAGAAAGTCCATGAGGCTGTCTATCAATTACAAAACCAAGGGCATAAAGTAGCGTTACTTGCACCAGCTAGCTTTGCTGACAGCAAGGCTGATTTTTATTTCTCAGTAGGAGAGTCTGGTAGTAAAGAAGAAATGGGTGCGACATTGTATCATGCGCTAAGAGCTTGCGATAAAACAACAGCTACAATTATCCTGGCGACTACTACATCGACTGAAGGGGTAGGGGCTGCAATTATGAATCGTCTTGAGAAAGCAGCCGGAGGAAAATGGTATACTCGTTAATAAAATACCTATAAAAAATAGTATGCTAGAAGTAACTTCTGGCATGCTATTTTTGTATGATAACGTAAATTATTAGTGTTCACCAATCGGGCTTTTATGGGCAGTACTGACGCTTCGCTTTTTAGTACAGATCAATTACTGCCCGTTAATGCGGGATAAAAATCTGCTTAGACTTTTATACTTGATCTATAGCTGTTGAAAACGTAGCAAGTTTTTACTATAAATGAAGGTATTGTTCATTGATCGAGTGACTTTTAACACTTAGCAGTAAGGAAAATGTATTATGATAATACTGTATTTTCGAGCATAAAATGATAAAATATTAGAGAGCGAAGGAGTGCTTTCTTGCAGGGGATTCTTGCAGGTATATTAACGTCTGTAGATGTGATTGGTTTATATGTATTAATACCACATGTTAGATATCGATTTTTTTTATCAGTTTGGACAGCTGCTTTGCATATGCTATTCCCGTTATTAGGGTTCGAATTAGGACACTTTTTAGTGCATTTCTTCTTAGAGTGGGGACAATGGATTTCAAGTATTTTATTATTTTGCATGGGCTTACATGTACTATTATTTACGCGAAAAGATGAAAAGGTTACTATTGCACCAATACTGTTAGCTGTGACTGCAAGCCTAGATACCTTTTCAGTAAGTATTTCTTTTGGTATGCTACACTTAGAGAAATCAGTATTTATTATAAGTGCGGGTGTAAGTGCGCTTATTTGCTCTTATGGGTCATTAGTCATTGCACGAAGAAGTCAGGTGTTACTTGGCGATAAATTCCAAATCATTACAGGGATTTTTTTTATCATTATGAGTGTACTAGCCATTCGGCAATAGAGAAAACGATGGAGGGTGATAAGTATGAAAATACTATTTGTTTGCACTGGAAATACTTGTCGCAGTCCCATGGCAGAAGTTATTTTAAAGCATAAACAAACTGACAATGTGGAGGTCCGTTCAGCGGGCATTTATGCCATGCCAAATGCGGAAATGTCTACGCATGCACAACAAGTATTATATGAAGCAAATATGACACATCAGCATTTAGCAACGCAATTATCGATAACTGAAATGGAGTGGGCTGATTTAATTTTAACAATGACAACAGCTCACAAAGCTACAATTATTGCTAATTATCCAAATGCAGAACAAAAAGTTTTTACGTTAAAAGAGTATACAGGCGAAGGCAGCGAAGGAAATGTTGTCGATCCTTACGGTGGTAGTAAAGAAATATATAAAGAAACATTTGTAGAATTAACGGAATTGGTAGAACGATTAGTAAAAAAAATTGAAGAGAATTGAGGGTCTCTATGAAAAAACAGTTTGGCTTACGACTTAAACTAGTATTATTTGTCGGTATTCTTGCACTGATCACGTACAGTATTAGTTTTATATTTATCGAATATTTACAACCTACCTTCTTCCCAGAAATTGATCGTAAACTGTTTGAAATTTTTACTTATGTGTCGGGGATTGCATGGTCATGCATTTTGGCTGGAATTTTCAGTGTAATTTTAATTAAACCTTTACAGAAACTGGAAAATTCAGCTTCCCGTGTAGCAGAAGGGAGAATTGGCCAAGATGTAGAAATGCCGAAAACAAGTGATGAGATTCGTTCTGTTGCAGAGGCATTCCAACAAATGGTGTTGAATTTAAGAGGAATGGTAGAAAGTATAGATAATAACTTCCAGCAAACCAATCAATCCATTATCCAACTATCTGATGAAGCAGCTGTTGCAACAAAAAAAGCAGAGAATATTGCTTCTACAGTAAAGCATATTTCGACTGGTGCAGAGACATCTGCAACGGCAGTCCAAGATACAGCTGAAGCTATTGAAGATGTACGAGCTCTCGCGACAGAAGTTAATAGTAGAGCAGAGGCATCGGCAACGCAATCTAAAGAGATTTTACATAATTTAACGACAACAACAAAAGCGATCGAAACATTAGTGAATAGTATTCAGCAAATTGCGGCTGGCAATACGGAGGCATTAGAAAGCATTCGTCTATTAGAGGAAAATGCTGGGCAGGTAGAGCGCATTATTAGCTTAGTTGGCGATATTGCAGCACAAACAAATTTACTAGCTTTAAACGCTTCGATTGAAGCAGCGCGTGCTGGAGAACATGGGAAAGGTTTTGCCGTTGTAGCTGAAGAAGTTCGTAGTTTAGCGGATGAGAGTGCGAAAGCGGTACAGGGCATTACTTCCCTTATTCAATCTATGCAACAAAACGTTGAAATTGTTGTTAAACAAATGAATCAACAGGTGACATTTGCGACAAAAGAAGCTGCACGTGTATCAGAAACAACGACAGCAGTAGAAGGGATGTCTTCAAGTGTACACGAAATGGCGACAGCGATTGTAGAAATTTCTACACTTATTGAGCAGCAAATGCATAATATTGAAACAACTGCTCGTCAATCTCAAGAAGTTGCAGCTATTGCTCAAGAAACGTCAGCGGGTGCACAAGAAGTTCGCAGTGCAGCAGAAGAACAAGCATACGCAATTGAGCAAGTCGAAAAACTAGCAGAAGGTTTAAAGAAACAATCAGAAGAGCTGCATAAAATGATTCAACAATTTGATAGACAAGCATAAATGTGAAGAATTTAGACTGTAGATAAACTCGAATGAAGTTCGAGTTTGCTACAGTTTTTTTATGTTGTATGAAGAATAGTGGCAGATAGAAGAGGAAGAGTGAAGGATAGCCCGTAAAGTGACGGATGGTGCATCAAACTAAAAAAAGTTTCACATCTATTACGCCACGCTCGCATTTTGTATAGAATCCCTCTATAGTGTTAACTACTGGAAATACATAGAAAAAATATTGCTATAGCATGTCCACTGCAATTGTAAAGGTAAAAAAACTTTAGAAGATGGAATATTACAACAAAAGACCGTTATCCGAATTTATCAACATGATATTCACAATATCCACAGGGAAATGAGTTTAAAAGTGAATGTTTTAATGTTCAATTACAAGAAACGTTCGTCTTTTAGGAGAAATCAGCATAAAAATGCAAGAAAAATCATGTTATTCTTGAGATAGAAGTGGTACACTAGTGTTGACTATAATTTCGAAATGAGGGAACCCAGTGAGAATAGCAATTTCTTCTGATCACGGAGGCAATAACTTACGTCGTGAGATTATGCAGCTGTTAGATGAGCTACATATTAGCTACGAAGATTTTGGTCCACAATCTGCGGATTCAGTAGACTATCCTGATTATGCAAAACCAGTTACTGAAGGTGTTGCTAGCGGGGAATTTGATAAAGGTATTTTAATTTGTGGTACAGGCATTGGTATGTCCATTGCTGCAAATAAAATTAAGGGGATTCGTTGTGCTTTAGTGCATGATTTATTTAGCGCAAAAGCAACGCGTTGCCACAATGATTCCAACATTTTAGCAATGGGTGAGCGTGTTATTGGGCCAGGCCTTGCACGTGAAATCGCTAAAGTATGGCTTGAAACAGATTTTGAAGGTGGCCGTCATACGCGCCGCATTGAAAAAATCGCTGAGCTTGAGCAGTAAGAAAAGCAATTAAGTTTGTTAACATACGTCCTAAGCTAAAACGTGTTATCGTCATCAAAGGAATTTAGCTATGTGACATAAATATTTTAGAAATTAAAGGGGCTGAGTATAGTGGTTGTTCAACAAATACGAACACATTTGACTCAGTTACTCAGTGAATTTGAAGAGCAGGTAACCCTACGACCAAATACTATTTTTGTCGTAGGCTGCTCGACATCTGAAGTGATTGGTCAGAAAATTGGCACAGCAGGCGCGCTTGAAATTGGAGAGGCAATTTTTGAGCCGTTGCAGGCATTTGCAAAGAAACATCAACTACATCTAGCGTTCCAAGGATGCGAGCATATTAATCGTGCTATTACAATGGAAGCAACAACAGCAGAACAATTTGGTTATGAACCAGTAACAGTTGTACCAGTTCGTACAGCAGGTGGCTCGATGTCTGCATATGCGTTTACGCAATTTACAAATCCCGTTGTTGTGGAAGCTGTGCAAGCAAGTGCAGGTATTGACATTGGTCAAACACTCATAGGTATGCATTTAAAGGCAGTAGCTGTTCCAGTTCGTACTTCTGTGCGAATGGTAGGAGAAGCGGTTGTGACAATTGCAACAACACGTCCAAAGCTAATTGGCGGAGAGCGTGCAGTATATAAATAAAATTACCTCTGAAATCAGATCATCACCAAAAGTTTTGGATGGCATTTGTTAAAACGTATACTATGTAAATAAGTTGATTGGAGTGGAGGCTGGGCGACTCCTCGGGGGTCAGCGTCACAGATGAGACCCTGGAGCGAGCAACGCGAGTGAAGCGGCTCATCGGACGCCCCCAGGAAAGCGCCCAGCCGGAACGGAAATCAACCACACGTTTTGGTGAAGATCCTTGAGATCAGTATACAAATTACGATTATACTTAGGAGGCTTTTTCAAACATGGCATACGAAAAATTAGCAGTACAAGACAAAGCAGTATTAGACGGAATTCTTGCGGAAAAAAAACGTCAACAAGCAAATATTGAGTTAATCGCATCAGAAAACTTTGTATCTGAAGCAGTAATGGAAGCACAAGGTTCTGTTCTAACAAATAAATATGCTGAAGGTTATCCAGGTAAACGCTACTATGGCGGCTGTGAACACGTAGATGTTGTGGAAGATATTGCACGTGATCGTGTGAAAGAAATCTTTGGAGCAGAGTATGCAAACGTACAACCACACTCTGGTGCTCAAGCAAACATGGCTGTATACCACACGATTTTAGAACCGGGTGATACTGTACTTGGGATGAATCTTTCTCATGGCGGTCACTTAACACATGGATCTCCTGTAAACTTCTCAGGTATTCTATATAACTTCGTTGAATATGGCGTAACAAAAGATACTCAAGTAATCGATTATGAAGATGTACGCCAAAAAGCGTTAGAACATAAGCCAAAACTAATTGTTGCAGGTGCATCTGCATACCCACGAGAAATCGATTTTGCTAAATTCCGTGAAATCGCTGATGAAGTAGGAGCATATTTCATGGTGGATATGGCGCATATCGCTGGTCTTGTAGCTGCTGGTGAGCACCAATCACCAGTGCCATACGCTGATTTTGTAACATCTACAACACATAAAACATTACGTGGTCCACGTGGTGGTTTAATCCTTGCTTCGAAAGAATGGGAACAAAAGCTTAACAAATCTGTATTCCCGGGTATCCAAGGTGGACCATTAATGCACGTAATCGCAGCAAAAGCTGTAGCATTCGGTGAAGCATTACAGCCAGAATTCAAAGAGTATGCAAAACAAATTAAAGCGAATGCAAAAGCTTTAGCAGAAGTATTAATGGCAGAAGGTGTTGAAATTGTATCTGGTGGTACAGATAACCACTTGTTACTTCTTAATGTGAAATCTCTTGGTCTAACAGGAAAAGTAGCAGAGCACGCACTTGATGAAGTAGGCATTACAACAAATAAAAATACAATTCCTTACGATACAGAATCTCCATTCGTAACTTCTGGTATCCGTATTGGTACACCTGCAGTAACATCTCGTGGCTTCAATGAAGAAGACATGAAAGAAGTAGGGGCTATTATTGCTACGGTTCTTAAAAATCCGGAAGATGAAGCAGTAAAAGCTGAAGCAAAAGCTCGCGTAAAAGCATTAACTGATAAACATCCATTATACGTTTAATTTAAAGGCACCGGACGTAGTTGTGCCGAGGCATAATCGATTAGATAAAGCTATGGTTAAAGTGATAAATGCACTTTAACCATAGCTTTTTTTTGCAATTGTCTATAGAGAAGGATGGGCGATTTCTTGAGGATTAGCGTCACGGATGAGTCATAGAGCGGGGGTGATATGAGAGTTCCTCGTGTCCACTTCTTATTGTGGCTGTCGCTTGCTTACGCACAGACAAACCCTCTTGTTGCTGTCGCTTTGCTTTCGCACAGACAAAACCTCTTGTTGCTGTCGCTTCGCTTCCGCACAGAAATCTGTTATTTAAAGAGGAATGGAATCGACGAAACGCTATTTTTCGTTAATTTGGAAATAAAATACTCTAATTTTTGAATTTATTTACATAAACTTAGTAGGAAAGGATATATTATATAATAGAGATAGACAAATAATGTCCTGAACCATGTTCATAAAAGTGACAATTTATTGAATGTTTATATACAATGTAAGAGAGATGTAACTTCTTTCAGCGATTATGTCGACGTATATTGATGGAGAAAAAGGGAGGAGGGGCTGAATGGTTACTAATACAATGATCATAGATCATGAAATGCTATTAAATACAATTCGTAGATTAGGTGATAATTCTAAAGAAAGTTACGTTATTTTTGATGCAACAAATAACAACTGCATATTAGAATGTAATGATTCTTTTTGTACACTTACAAATACTGTTCGTTCGCAAATAATAAATATCGATTATTTTTCATTGATGTCAAACGTAGAACAGACAACTATTGAAATGATTAAAAATAAAATACATAGCGGAGCCATAGTACAAGAAAAGTTGCACCATAGTTGCTTCGATAAAACTCCTTTTTGGGCAGAGATACAAGCACTCCCATTTCAAAATAATAAAAATGAAACATTATTTGTGCTAGTAGTTGTGAAGGAAGTTACTTACTATCAGACCGAAGAATTTTTAATGCGCCTAGAGAAAACGATGTACGAAGCGATTGAAAAGGATTATTCCTTCGATAAAAAGATGAGCATTATTTGCAGTAGTCTAGATCAATTTTTCATGCCGAAAATATCAAGTATGGTACTTGTTAAAGAGGCAGATCAATTACGAATTTTTAAAGGGAACGACAAACTAAAAGATTTGCCAGAGCGTTGCGATAACAAACAATTTTTTAAGAGAGTTATGCAAGAGGAGACAGCTATTCTAGTTAAGAGCTTGGATGAAATTGATATTCCAATAGAACATAAAATGTTTGCTAATTCATCTGACATGCCATTTGCTTTGTTTATGCCAATATACAATCAACAACATCAAGCAATTGGATTGTTCGCAATATTTTTAAGGCAACATGCTAGTACTGAGCAAAAGACTTTTGAAAGTATGCTCCGAAAAATCGGTGCTCTTGTTGCATTGGCATACGCATATGCAAAAACACAAAAAAAGATATGGGACCTAGCCTATATCGATATCACAACAGGGCTGCCTAATCGACATGGTTTTTTAAATAAGGTAGAAAAAGAATACAGTCAAAACGGTAATATTAAAATCTTAAAGCCAAGCGAATTCCATCAAATTGTCGAGTTATATGGTCGTGAAGCGGGAGATGAACTTTTAAGACAAATTGCTAAACGTCTAAATGAAGAGAAGTATGATCTAAACGAATATATTGCTAGATTTACAAGCTCTAGTTTAATCATTACAAATGCGACATCAGATGAAGACTTTTTCTATTATAAAAGACGAATAAAAGAGATTATTCGTCAGCCTTTTATTGTGGGTGGAAAGCAGATTTATATTACACTGAAGACTGGTATTGCTTTTTATAACCATGATATAAAAATTGCTGATGCGATTCGCTTTGCAGATAATGCTGTATCCTTTGCGGCCAATAAACCAGGTACTCATATGGAAATTTTCACACAAGAAAGAAATGATGTGCTTGAGCAGCAAATGACTGTCTTAAACCATTTGGCACAAGCAATAAAAAATAAAGAAATCTCGGTGAATTTACAGCCAAAGGTTGATTTACAGACAGGTGAAATTCAAAGTATTGAAGCGCTTGCCCGCTGGATTTCTCCAAAACTCGGTTTCGTGTCTCCCGCAATTTTTATTCCAGTGGCTGAAAGTGCAGGAAAGGTACGCGAAATCGATATTCAAATATTAGAGATAGCACTTTCTTGGCTAGCAGAGCGCAAACGATTAGGGAAAAAGTTAGTGAAGGTAGCAGTTAATATTTCGCCTAATCATTTTTATTATGAAAATTTTGTACAGGATACACTGGAGCTCGTTCGGAAATACGATATTGAACCGAGATATATCATTTTAGAAGTAACAGAAAATATTGGATTAGTTGATTTTCAGACTGCATTTTCTATTATCCAGGATTTAAAGGAGTACGGCTTTAAAACTTCGGTGGATGATTTTGGAACAGGTTTTTCATCCCTAAGTTATTTACAAAGACTGCCGTTTACTGAATTAAAAATAGATCGAAGCTTTATAAATGATATTAAAGATGCTGCGACACTTGCTATTGTCCGCTCCATTATTCAATTAGCATTAAACTTAGGAATGACTTCCGTCGCAGAAGGCATTGAAAATAAAGAGCAGGTTGAGATTTTACGTGCACTCGGCTGTACAGTAGGACAAGGTTATTTCTATTATAAGCCAATGACGATAGAACAGTTAAATGCAATACTCGATAAATAATCGCTATTATATGTAGCAAACATTCTTGAAAAGGAGTTGTCCCAAATTTATTTTTGAGACGACTCATTTTTTCTGTTATACTAGGTGAGATAAAAATGAATCCGAACTGTTAGGAGAGAATCCCTTTGAGCAAAGTATACGTATTTGATCATCCACTAATCCAACATAAGTTAACTTATATTCGTGATAAGAATACAGGAACAAAAGAATTTCGTGAGCTTGTAGACGAAGTTGCAACATTAATGGCATTCGAAATTACACGTGATATGCCAGTAGAGGAAATTGAAATTGAGACACCTGTAACAGTGGCTAAAACAAAAGTACTTTCTGGTAAGAAAATTGCGATTGTACCGATTTTACGTGCAGGTATTGGCATGGTAGATGGTGTATTAAATTTAATTCCAGCGGCTAAAGTTGGTCATATCGGTCTTTATCGTGATCCAGAAACATTAAAACCTGTAGAATACTATGCAAAACTTCCAGCAGATGTAGAAGAACGTGATTTCATCATTGTAGACCCAATGCTTGCAACGGGTGGATCAGCAGTGGAAGCGATCAACTCACTGAAAAAACGTGGTGCGAAGAGCATTAAATTTATGTGCTTAATCGCTGCGCCAGAGGGTGTAAAAGAAATTCAAGAACATCATCCAGATGTAGATATTTATATTGCTGCACTTGATGAAAAACTAAATGACCATGGCTACATTGTCCCTGGTTTAGGTGATGCAGGCGACCGCTTATTCGGTACGAAATAATACTGAACAGTTTTCAACGGTAATAACAAGGTTCACCTTACGTTATGATGAAAAACCAATGAAAAATAGATTTAGTATGTAATTTTTAGGAAACTTATAACTTTTGGGAGCGTCCTTCAATATTGAAGGACGTTTCATAGTATGTTAGGCGAATTACTTCTCTTGAAGTTCGACACTTGCTTCATATGATGAGGTAAGCACTTTTCATACAAATAAAACAAAGGACGGTGCAAATCGTTTTGACGAAAAAATGGAAAGTAATGACGATTTTCGGTACGAGACCAGAGGCTATTAAAATGGCTCCACTTGTATTGGAATTACAAAAGTATCCTGAGCAAATAGAATCGGTTGTGACAGTAACAGCACAACATCGCCAAATGCTCGATCAAGTTTTAGAAACATTTAAAATTACACCAGACTACGATTTAAATATTATGAAGGATCGTCAAACATTAATTGACGTGACGACTAATGCATTACAGGGCTTAGACAAAGTCATGAAAGAAGCAAAACCGGATATTGTTTTAGTGCATGGTGATACAGCAACAACTTTCATTGCAAGTTTAGCTGCATTTTATAACCAAATTGCAATCGGACATGTGGAAGCAGGTCTTCGAACTTGGAATAAGTATTCACCATACCCAGAGGAGATGAACCGCCAGTTAACAGGTGTTATGGCTGACCTTCATTTCGCACCAACGGAAGTATCTAAGAAAAACCTTTTAGATGAAAATAAAAACCCAGAAACTATTTTTGTTACTGGTAACACTGCTATCGACGCATTAGCGACAACAGTAAATGAACATTACACACACCCTGTGTTAGAAAAAATAGGGTCAGATCGTATGATTCTATTAACAGCACATCGTCGTGAAAATCTAGGAGAGCCTATGCGTCATATGTTTAGAGCGATTACTAGAATTTTAGCAGAGCATGAGGATGTACAAGTTGTTTACCCAGTTCATATGAACCCAGCTGTAAGAGAAATAGCTAATGAAATTTTAGGAGATCATCAGCGTGTGCATTTAATTGAACCTCTTGAAGTCTTCGATTTCCATAACTTTGCGGCTAATTCTTATATGATTTTAACTGATTCTGGAGGCGTCCAAGAAGAAGCTCCTTCATTAGGTAAACCAGTTTTAGTACTAAGAGATACAACAGAGCGCCCAGAAGGTATTGCTGCAGGAACTCTAAAACTAGCAGGCACGGAAGAAGAAACAATCTACTCTCTAGCTAAGCAATTAATAGAAGATAAAAATGCCTATGAAGCAATGGCAAAAGCTTCAAATCCTTATGGTGATGGACATGCTTCTGAACGTATTGTGAAGGCGCTTCTGGAATTTTTACAAAAAAGCAAGTAATATCCCTTTTTGAAATCAAAAAATGAGTCAAATGTACTAATTGTGATAGGTGAGCTAATTTGCGAGCATAATTATGTCGTAGATTAGCTTTTTTTTGCACAAACGTGAACATTGATTTTGAAGCTATGAATTTTCATACACAAATTTGTCAACAATTTGACAAGAGTATAGTGGCTGTGAAGTTTTTCTCCTTTACTAATTGACTTCAAATATCTCCTATTGTATGCTTACAAAGGGTAATAATGATAAGGGTTTCAAATCGCAAATAGAGGTTGAAACACTTGTTACATCAAGTTTCTACTAAATTGACAGTTCAAACCAAAAACTGTCGATTTGCAACGTTTTGTGCGTTTCGGGGTGTAAGATATTTTTGGGATTTACACCTGTAATTTCAAAATGACGCTCTCCCGTTACTATTCCGCTGTGAGTAGTGTTTTTCACTGCTCTTTTCTGATTTCACATAGTGGTCAGCAAACGTTTCTTTACTCGAAAAATTGATTCAGGAGATTATAAACCAATGCTAGATTTGCATCACATTTTTGCTGTGCAGAAGAGAGCGTTATTTTTTTTGCTCGCACTCTGTGCATTAGGCTGGGGATTTACACCCTATCAGACGGTTTTTGCGGGCATCGCAATCGGTGCATTCTTTGGTACGTATAATTTTTGGATTTTAGTTCGCCGTATGGAGAAGTTTGATCAATCCATTAGTGAAGGGAAGAAAGTAGGCTCACTTGGTACAGCGCTTCGCTTTGCATCAGGTGTAGCGGCAGTCGCTTTAGCCATTTCGTTGCCAAACTATTTTCACTTAATTAGCACGGTTATAGGGCTAATGATTCCGTACGTTTTTCTCTTTGTCGAGAGAATAGTGTCACATGTAAGGAACCGCTAATGTGCTTTAAATTAGAAAGAGAGGTGAAAAATAACAATGAATCATGAAGCTCCATTAAAAGTAGTTGATTTTGGTTTGTTCAAACTAACGTTCAACCTTTCAACTGTAATGATGTTACTAGTTGCGGCCGTAATCGTTTTCTTAATCGCTTTTATTTCAACTAGAAGCCTAAAGTTAAAGCCTACAGGTATGCAAAACTTTATGGAATGGATTATGGATTTCGTAAAAAACATCATCAAAAGCAACATGGACTGGAAAACTGGTGGGCGATTCCACGTATTAGGTATTACACTAATTATGTTTATCGCCGTATCTAACTTATTAGGTCTTCCGTTCTCTATCGCTTATAACGGCGAACTTTGGTGGAAATCTCCTACAGCTGACCCAACTGTTACAATGACGCTTGCAGCAATGATTTTAGCCTTAACACATTTCTATGGTATTAAAATGAAGGGGACAGGCCATTATGTTGGTACATTCTTCAAACCAATGTCATTCATGTTCCCGCTAAAAATCGTTGAAGAGTTTGCGAACACTTTAACATTAGGTCTTCGTCTTTACGGTAACATTTATGCAGGTGAGATTTTACTTGGCTTAATCGCAAGTTTAGCTATTACGGGTCCAATGGGATTCATTGGAGCAATTGTTCCAATGATGGCATGGCAAGGTTTCTCTATTTTCATCGGCTTTATCCAAGCCTTTATCTTCACAATGTTAACAATGGTTTACATGGCTCATAAAGTGAGCGATGACCATTAATATAAAGCATACACCTTATGCTTGAACCCAAAAAAAACAAACAATTCCAAGGAGGAAATTTTCAAATGACAGGTTCATTAGGTTTATTAGCAGCAGCAATCGCAATCGGTTTAGGTGCACTTGGTGCAGGTATCGGTAACGGTCTTATCGTTTCAAAAACAGTAGAAGGTATCGCTCGTCAACCAGAAGCTCGTGGCGTTCTTCAAACTACAATGTTCATCGGGGTTGCATTAGTTGAAGCCCTACCAATCATCGCAGTAGTAATCGCATTCATCGTAATGAACAAATAATTCAGTTGTACACTGAATTCTAGTGGCGAAGCAGGAATCTCCAGATGAAACTTCGCCCTTCATTTTGGAACTGATAAAAGCTATGTGTAAATATAGCTTTTTAAAATAGGTAGTTTTTCTAGTAATTAAATTATTATGTTGAAGTTAAAGCTCTTGAAGGGAGTGAAACAATCGTGTTTTTAGATAATCTTGTACTAGGCAATGCTAGTCCTGGTTTTAATGGTGGTGATATCGCCGCAACATTAGTTATCTTCTTATTACTAATGCTATTACTTAAAAAGTTCGCTTGGGGTCCACTTATGGGCATCATGCAACAACGTGAAGAATTAGTAGCTAGTGAAATCGAAGCAGCTGAAAAAGCGCGCAAAGATTCGCATCAATATTTAGAAGAACAAAAGAGCCTTCTTAAAGAAGCTCGTACGGAAGCACAATCGATTGTTGAAGGCGCTAAGAAGCAAGGCGAAATGCAAAAAGAAGAAATTCTTACTGCAGCTCGCAATGAAGCAAACCGCTTAAAAGAATCGGCTTTACGTGAAATTGAGTCTGAAAAAGAAAAAGCTATTGCGGCTGTACGTGATGAAGTCGTTTCTTTATCTGTACTTGCAGCATCTAAAGTCCTTAGCAAAGAGATTTCTGAGGCAGACAACCGTGCTCTAATTGAAGAGACGATTGCGAAGGCAGGGGAAGCTCGATGAGTAATTCAACTGTAGCAAAACGTTACGCTCAAGCGCTTTTTGAATTAGCGCAACAAAAAAACATTCTTACTGAAGTTGGAGCAGACTTAAATGAGCTAACAAAGGTAGTCAAAGAATCTCCTGATTTTTTAACACTTTTAAATGCTCCTAAGTTCTCTATCGAACGTAAGAAACAAATGGTAGCAGAAATCTTTGCAGGTGCAACAACAGAGGTTGTACACACAGTTCAACTACTTGTTGAGAAAAAACGTGTAAACGAACTGAAGCTTATTGCGAACGCATATGCTGAGCTTGCTGCACAGGCACAAGGTACTGCAGATGCAACAGTATTCTCTACTCGTGAACTTTCGGCTGAAGAAAGTACTAATATTTCAACAGCATTTGCGAAACTTGTAGGGAAACAATCATTAAACATTACAAACGAAATTGATCCATCACTTCTTGGTGGTATTCGTGTTCAAATCGGTAATCATATTTATGATAGCTCAGTAGCGAATAAGCTAGAGCGCCTAAAACGTGAATTAATCGGTTAATAATTTAGAAATGTGAGAGGTGACATACATGGGCATCAAGGCTGAAGAAATCAGCAGTCTGATTAAACAACAGATTGAGAATTATGAATCTGAACTTAAAGTAAGCGAAGTTGGTACAGTTATCCGTATTGGTGACGGTATCGCTCTTGCTCATGGCCTCGACAACGCCATGGCTGGAGAACTTCTAGAGTTCTCTAATGGTGTTATGGGTATGGCTCAAAACCTAGAAGAAGGTAACGTTGGTATCGTAATCTTAGGTCCATACGCTGACATCAAAGAAGGCGATGAAGTTCGTCGTACAGGTCGTATCATGGAAGTACCAGTTGGTGAAGAACTAATTGGCCGTGTTGTAAATCCACTTGGTCAACCAGTGGATGGACAAGGTCCAATCAACACAACAAAAACTCGTCCAATCGAAAGTCCAGCTTTCGGTGTAATGGCTCGTAAATCAGTACACGAACCACTACAAACTGGTATCAAAGCGATTGACGCTTTAGTACCAATCGGTCGTGGTCAACGTGAGTTAATCATCGGTGACCGTCAAACTGGTAAAACATCAGTAGCAATCGATGCAATTCTTAACCAAAATGACCAAAACATGATCTGTATCTATGTTGCAATTGGTCAAAAAGAGTCTACTGTACGTGGTGTAGTAGAAACTCTTCGTAAAAATGGCGCTTTAGATTACACAATCGTTGTGACAGCTTCTGCTTCTCAACCAGCTCCATTATTATTCTTAGCACCATTTGCTGGTGTATCTATGGCAGAGGAATTCATGTTACAAGGTAAACACGTTTTAATCGTGTATGATGATCTTACTAAACAAGCATCAGCTTACCGTGAACTTTCACTTCTTCTTCGCCGTCCTCCAGGTCGTGAAGCTTACCCTGGTGACGTTTTCTACTTACACAGCCGCTTATTAGAACGCGCTGCGAAGTTAAACGAAACATACCAAAATGGTTCTATTACAGCTCTTCCATTCGTAGAGACACAAGCTGGGGATATCTCTGCATACATCCCAACTAACGTAATCTCAATCACTGATGGACAAATTTTCTTACAATCTGACTTATTCAACTCTGGTGTACGTCCAGCGATTAACGCCGGTCTTTCTGTATCACGTGTAGGTGGATCTGCTCAAATTAAAGCGATGAAAAAAGTTGCGGGTACACTACGTCTTGACTTAGCTGCATTCCGTGAGCTTGAATCATTCGCTCAATTCGGTTCAGATTTAGATAAAGTAACTCTTGCAAAACTTGAACGTGGTAAACGTACGGTTGAAGTTCTTAAACAAGACCTTAACAAACCACTAAAAGTTGAAAAACAAGTTGCTATCCTTTATGCATTAACTAAAGGTCACTTAGATGATATTCCAGTACAAGATATCGTTCGCTTCGAACGTGAATTCTTAAGCTGGTTAGATACAAACCACACAAACGTTTTAGATCATGTTCGTACTACAAAAGAGCTTGCTCCTGATGCGGATTACGTAGCTGCTTTAACTGAGTTCAAAAAAACTTTCGCTAAATCAGAATAAGTTCGAGCTAGTCACTTGATTAAAAAACAAAAGGTGGTGAAATACCAGTGGTAAACTTACGCGAAATTAAAGGTCGTATTACTTCTACAAAGAGTACGAAACAAATTACGAAAGCGATGCAGATGGTTTCTTCTTCAAAGTTACGTCGTGCAGAGCAAAACGCTAAAGCGTACGTTCCTTACATGGAAAAAATCCAGGACGTAGTAGGCGCAATCGCTTCAGGAACAAAAGACAGCGGACATCCAATGTTAACTGCTCGTCCTGTTAAGAAAACAGCTTACTTAGTCATTGGTTCTGACCGTGGTCTTGCAGGTGCTTACAACTCAAGTATCCTACGTCAAGTACAACGTACAATTGACGAGCGTCATAAATCAAAAGACGAATACGTTATTTTAGCGGTAGGTCGTGTTGTTCGTGACTACTTTGTAAAACGTGATCATAATGTCATCAGCGATGTTGTCGGTCTTCCGGACCAACCATCATTTGCTGATATTAAAGAAATCGCTCGTAAAGCTGTTGGTATGTTCACTGATGGTACGTATGATGAACTTTATATGTACTACAATCACTTTGTCAGCGCAATCGCTAGCGAAGTGACAGAGAAAAAACTTCTTCCATTAACGGATCTTGCACCTGCTAGCAGTAATGCTTCTTACGAATTTGAGCCATCTGGTGAAGCAATTCTTGAAGTGTTACTTCCACAATACGCGGAAAGCTTAGTTTACGGCGCATTATTAGATGGAAAAGCAAGTGAACATGCTTCTCGTATGACGGCTATGAAAAATGCAACTGATAACGCTTCTGATCTTATTTCAGACCTTTCATTGCAATATAACCGTGCGCGTCAAGCGGCGATTACACAAGAAATTACAGAAATCGTTGGTGGAGCTGCAGCCTTAGAATAGGCCAGCTTCCCAATGTCGTATAAGAATACGATAGGAGGGTACACAGTAATGAATAAAGGACATGTTATTCAAGTAATGGGTCCAGTTGTTGACGTAAAATTTGACAATGGCCAATTACCAGCAATCTATAACTCATTAACAGTTAAGATTGAACGTCCTAATGAAGAACCAACAATTCTTGCATTAGAAGTTGCTCTTCATTTAGGTGATGATTCTGTTCGTACAATTGCAATGTCATCTACTGATGGCTTACAACGTGGAGCAGAAGTAACAGACTCAGGAAAAGCTATCTCAGTACCAGTTGGTGAAGTTACGCTAGGTCGTGTATTCAACGTACTTGGAGAAGTAATCGATTTAGGTGAAGAGATTCCAGCAGACGCACGTCGTGATTCAATTCACCGTGAAGCACCATCTTTCGAGCACCTTTCAACTACAGTTGAAATTCTTGAAACAGGTATCAAAGTAGTAGACTTACTAGCACCATATATTAAAGGTGGTAAAATCGGTCTATTCGGTGGTGCCGGTGTAGGTAAAACTGTATTAATCCAAGAATTAATCAACAACATCGCACAAGAACACTCAGGTATCTCTGTATTCGCTGGTGTAGGTGAGCGTACTCGTGAAGGGAACGACTTATTCTTCGAGATGAGCGATTCAGGCGTTATCAAGCAAACAGCGATGGTATTCGGTCAAATGAACGAGCCACCTGGTGCACGTATGCGTGTAGCATTAACTGGTCTTACAATGGCGGAATACTTCCGTGATGAACAAGGTCAAGACGTACTTTTATTCATCGACAATATCTTCCGTTTCACACAAGCAGGTTCTGAGGTTTCTGCCCTATTAGGTCGTATGCCTTCTGCGGTAGGTTACCAACCAACTCTTGCAACTGAAATGGGTAAATTACAAGAACGTATCACATCTACTAACAAAGGTTCTGTAACTTCTATTCAAGCGATCTATGTACCAGCCGATGACTATACTGACCCGGCTCCAGCTACAACTTTCGCCCACTTAGATGCAACTACTAACCTTGAGCGTAAATTATCAGAAATGGGTATCTACCCTGCGGTTGACCCATTAGCTTCGACTTCTCGTGCTTTATCGCCAGAAATCGTAGGCGCTGAGCACTACGAAATCGCTACTGGTGTACAACGTACAATCCAACGTTACCGTGAATTACAAGATATCATTGCTATCTTAGGTATGGATGAATTATCTGACGAAGATAAACAAACAGTAGAACGTGCTCGTCGTATTCAATTCTTCTTATCTCAAAACTTCCACGTTGCGGAACAATTTACTGGTCAAAAAGGTTCTTATGTACCTGTTAAAGAAACTGTTCGCTCATTCAAGGAAATCCTTGATGGCAAATGGGATCACCTGCCAGAAGATGCTTTCCGTCTAGTTGGATCTATTGATGAAGTAGTTGAAAAAGCGAAAAGCATGGGCGTAGAGGTTTAATACTAGGGACGAGGAGGAAAAAATATGAAGACAGTTCTAGTCAATATTGTCACTCCCGACGGCCCAGTATACGATTCTGAAGTATCAATGGTAATCGCTAAAACAACTTCAGGTGAAATCGGTGTTCTTGCAGGCCATATTCCTATGGTTGCTCCACTTGCAATTGGTGCAGTGAAGCTTAAAAAAGAAGACGGTTCAACTGAACTTGTTGCTGTAAGCGGTGGTTTCATTGAAGTTCGCCCTGAAAAAATCTCAATTTTAGCGCCGTCTGCTGAAATTGCTGAAAGCATTGATGTTAAACGTGCTAAAGAAGCCGTTAAACGTGCTGAAGGTCGTCTTCAAAGTAAACAAGATAACATTGATTTCAAACGTGCTGACCTAGCATTAAAACGTGCGTTGAATCGTATCAACGTTCATGAGGGTAATATCTAATTCAAATTTTAACGGGCAGATTCAACATCTGTCCGTTTTTTAACATTGTGCTACCGTTTGAGAGTAATGCTAAAGGAATTAATTTGGAGGAACCAACATGGAAATATATGAGGCAATAGGACAGGAAGCTTTAATAGGGATTTTATCGCATATATTTTTTATCGCCATAACTTTTTATGCGCTACAAGCGTTTATGCTAGAAAAAATCTTTAAGAAGAATAAAGTTTTTCAAATCCAATTAATTTATATTTTATTGAGTATTGCGATAGGATCAGCCGTTTCTAATTTCTTTCTGCAAATTTCAAACTGGTCAGGGAAGCTGCCATATTTATTTTAATAGCCCCTTATTACTATCTATACGTTAGTAATTAAATCTACATGTTTCACAGGGCTTTATAATATAATTTATGTGGTCCTTTGAAATATGTAAAAATTAGTTGATTTTTTTCAGCAAATGTTTTCGTAGCGAAAGTAAAACGCCAGCTACAAATGTTTTATGTACCGAAAGCAGTCGTAGCGACAGGTACAGATGTTTTTTGTTCCGAAAGCGTAGCGACAGGTACAGAATTCTCCCATCACTCAAGGTGAGGAGATGAATTCGGACGCAATTATTCTTCGAAATTATTGATATAAATCCATTAGATTTGGTTTTTGTTCACAAATACTTGGGTAGATATTAGAAATTAACGCTTTTCTTCCGTGTTATTGGTCATTCACAAAAAAAAAAATCATGCGTACAATAAATAAATAGCAAAATATCAATAAATGACGTAAAATAGTGATTTGGAAGCTTGAACGAGCTTAAGAAAAGTTGTACTATAGAGTTGTTTGTTTACTGATTATGACATTATACTTCTTTTTAAAAGAAAATTTTGATAGATTAATAGATTGAATTCGGAGGGACATAGGGTGGAAAAAATAATAGTGACTGGCGGCCAAAAGCTACAGGGAAAAGTGCGCGTAGAGGGCGCAAAAAATGCGGTGTTACCAATCCTAGCAGCGGCTTTACTTGCTTCTAAAGGAGAAAATGTAATTAAAGAAGTCCCTAACTTAGCAGATGTCTTTACTATAAATGAAGTACTTAAAAGTCTAAATGCGGCAGTTACATATATACCTGAGGATAATACAGTATATATAGATACAACAAAAGAACTTTCTAGTGAAGCCCAATTTGAATTTGTTAGTAAAATGCGTGCATCAATTTTAGTGATGGGTTCCTTACTTGCTCGAAACGGTTATGCTCGTGTAGCTTTACCAGGGGGCTGTGCAATCGGTTCACGTCCAATTGAGTTACATTTAAAGGGCTTTGAGGCTATGGGAGCAAAAATTTCATTTGGTCATGGATATGTAGAGGCGAAGGCGGATGGCCGTTTAAAAGGCGCAAATGTGTATTTGGACTTCCCTAGCGTTGGGGCAACTGAAAATATTATGACAGCTGCAGCCTTAGCGCAAGGAACAACTGTAATTGAAAATGCTGCAAAAGAACCTGAAATTGTTGATCTTGCAAACTTCATTAATAGTATGGGTGGTCGTGTCATCGGTGCAGGTACGAATACGATTCGTATCGAAGGAGTCGATACATTATATGGAACAGAACATCATATTATTCCTGACCGTATTGAAGCTGGCACATTTATGGTTGCAGCAGCAATTACAAAAGGTGATGTAACGATTGAAAATGCTGTTCCTGAACATATGACAGCATTAATTGCAAAGATGCGTGAAATGGGTGTAGAAATAACTGAGCTTGATGAAGGAATACGTGTACGTGCTCCTAAAACATTAAAAGCTGTTGATATTAAAACTATGCCACATCCAGGCTTCCCGACAGATATGCAATCTCAAATGATGGCCTTAATGTTAACTGCTGAAGGTACGAGTATTATTACGGAAACGGTATTTGAAAATCGTTTTATGCATGTTGAGGAGTTCCGTCGCATGAATGCCGGTGCTAAAATAGAAGGACGTTCTGTGTTTATCGAAGGGCCTGTAAATCTTCAGGGTGCTGAAGTAATGGCGACTGATTTACGAGCTGCGGCTGCACTAATTTTAGCAGGTCTTGTATCTGAAGGTGTGACTAGAGTGACAAAGCTTCATCATTTAGATCGCGGTTATGTCGATTTCCATGGCAAGCTGGCTGCACTTGGCGCACAAATTGAACGTGTACCAGTTGAGGAAGTTATCGTTAAAGAGAAAGCAACAGTTGAATTACCAACAAAATAAATCAATTTATAACCCCTTTTGCTTACGAGCAGAGGGTTTTTTCTTTTTAGTTTAATCAGCTGGGGAGAGTGTTATAATTGGTTATCCTCATAACGTGAGGTTGATTTCCATTCCTAGGGGCGTCCGATGAGCCGCTTTTGTTGCTGCCGCTACGTTAACGCACAGAAAAACATCCGCTGCGCTGCAGGGTCTCGGGCCAACACGATGTTGGTCACGAAGGCGTTATCACAGGATGTAATGCTTTTAGCCTTCGTTCCTCTATTGCTAATTCCCAAGGAGCCGCTCAGCCTCCACTCCAATCAACTAATAGCATGGCATACGTTTTAAAAACATAATAAATAGGAATAACATCCTCTTATATGATGGAAATACGTTTCTTTTCAGCATCCTTTATACATACGGCCCTCAGTCTGTTTACCATCCTATATTGAAGTTCCCTTCACCAACGGTCACATATTTTGAAGAATTCTAGCATATTATTCCTTATGAAAAAATGGATAATGAGTATAGGCATAATTTGTTTGATTGGAGCATTATATATGCTTCCTGTGGCATTTGGTGAGAGACTTAAGGTTAAGGATTCGCCTGCAACAACAGAGCAAGCTTGTGAAATATTCATAGAAGTGGAGGGACAACAGGAGAAAATCCCTTTAGAAACTTACGTAACTGGTGTGGTAGCTGCAGAAATGCCTGTTTCATTTAACAAAGAAGCTTTAAAGGCACAAGCTATTGCAGCACGGACTTACGCGTTGAAATCGACAAATTACGGTAAAATAGCTATCGCTCCTACTGTTGCTAGACAAGTTTTTTACAATAAGGAGCAAAGAAAAGAGAATTGGACTAGCAATTTCCCGGGGAATGAAAAGAAAATTGTCGAGGCTATTAATGAAACGAAAGGACAAGTTCTTCTATATAATAATGAATTAATTACGGCAATGTTTCATTCTACGAGCAATGGAAAAACAGAAAGCGCCTACGATTTTAGTGGTAATGATGTCCCTTATTTACAAAGTGTTAAGAGTAAATCTGATTTATCATCCCCAAAGTTTTCAGCGATGAAAGAATGGACATTAGCTGAATGGAATGCACTGTGGCCTGTGAAATGGCAGGTAAGTGACTTCAACCGTGTACAGTTATTTGTAAATGAGTCAGGACGTGTTGAGCGCATGCAGTTAGGTAAGAATGTGTGGTCAGGACGAGAAGTGCGAACACTTTTAGAAATACCATCAACGGATTTTAAAATTGCCTATAATTCTGCAGCTGGAAAAGTGCAAGTAAGCACGAAAGGATACGGGCATGGGGTAGGAATGAGTCAATATGGAGCAGAGGCTATGGCAAGCGATGGGAAAACTGCTGACGAAATTTTACACTATTATTATCAAGATATTGAAATAAAAAAGATAGATGCATGTTTAAAATAACTTCTAGTTGTTCACACTGCCACTAGAGGTGATGAAAATGAGAGAGGATAAAAATAGTAAAACTTCTCAAAATCAAGATGAAAAAGTTCAATTACAGAAGAAACCATGGTTTTGGCCAGCAGTTTACGCTGGTGGTGCTCTAATGCTAGCAGGTTTGCTACTTGGTTACAATAGTCTTGTATCCAAAGTAGAAGAAGCTCCGTCACCAAACGTAGCTGAAGTAGATTCAGGTCCTGTAGTTGAAACAAATGCAAAAACAGAAACAATGAAGTACCCGTTCAAGGAAGCGAATCTTAGTAAGATGCAAGTTTCACAAGAGTTTTATGAAGTAGAAGCTAATGCAGAGTCGCGTGAAAAAGCACTAATGGTATTTAATCAAACATTTACGACATCTTCCGGTATTACTCTTGCTATGAATGGTGAAGAATTTGAAGTACTTGCTGCTCTAAGTGGTAAAGTAAAACAAGTAAAACTTGATGCATTTACAGGCAATAAAATTGTTATTGAGCATGCAGATGGTAAGGAAACACATTATAGCTCTGTAAAAGACATTGCTGTGAAGGAAGGCGATGAGGTAACACAAGGTCAATTACTTGGAAAAGCGACTGACAATGAGTGGAACCAAACAGCTGGCGTTAACTTGCATTTTGAAGTACTAGAAAACGGAAAATATGTGAATCCGAAAAAATTACTAGCCTTTTAATTGAAGTCTCTCACCTTTATAGGTGGGAGGCTTCTGCTAGTTTAAGTCATTTTTCAGCGGTAGCATAATTGATGATAGGAAAATTCGTAGATTTTAACTATAGTAAATGATAATTTTACATTGAAAGAAATGAATACTAAAAAATGCATAAAAAATCGGTATTTTATCGTGAAAATGTAAAACGTGTTCTGAATAGCTTTGTCCTCACATAAGGTGAAGAAATGCGCAGACGTGCATCTGATGCCATTTGTGAAATTGTGTGGAAAGGACGAAGAACGTGCACGAGCACATTCGGAAGCGCTGCATACGCCTCGGTGAATTATTGATTGAGACGCGTGAAACTGTGCGTGTCCTTGCGAAAATGACAGGTTATTCAAAAAGTACGGTGCACAAAGATTTAACAGAGCGACTGCCAACAATTCATGAAGGATTAGCTGAGCAAGTAAAGGAAATACTCGCCTACCATAAGGCCGTACGTCATATTCGTGGAGGAGAGGCAACGAAAAACAAGTGGAAGGAAAGAACGAGTCAAGATTGATTCGTTCTTTTTTTGATGCAAAAGACAAGCTTCCTTACAAAATCGACTCAGCAAATTGGGATAAACATTGTGGAAAGCGCTGTGTAACGAAGCGACAGCAACAATGTTTTACCTGTGCGAAAGCATAGTGTAACGAAGCGACAGCAACAAATGTTTTAACTGTGCGAAAGCGAGTGTAACGAAGCGACAGCAATAAATGTTTTAACTGTGCGAAAGCGAGTGTAACGAAGCGTCAGCAACAACATAGCGCCCAGTCGGAACGGAAAACAATCGCATGATTGGCGATGCGTCAAAAAAGTGTTGAAACGATTTCTTCTTTTCAAGAAGTGTTCATATAATTGAAAGAATGCAGTTCGGTTAACTAAAATTAGGTGTAATTACCAGTCGGATATGATAAAATATTCTAGATAAACAGATAAAAATGAACGTTATGTAGTTGGAAATGGCGGGAAGGAGAAATTATAAAATGTTTTCGAAAGATATAGGCATTGACTTAGGAACTGCGAACGTATTAATTCACGTTAAAGGCAAAGGAATCGTCTTAAATGAACCATCAGTTGTGGCGATTGATAAAAAAACAAATAAAGTGTTAGCGGTGGGAGAAGAGGCTCGCCAAATGGTAGGGCGTACACCGGGTAATATTACGGCAATTCGTCCACTACGAGATGGTGTCATTGCAGATTTTGATGTTACAGAAGCGATGCTAAAACATTTCATCAACAAATTAAACGTCAAAGGATTTTTAGCTAAGCCACGTATTTTAATTTGCTGTCCAACAAACATTACTAGTGTTGAACAAAAAGCGATTCGTGAAGCTGCAGAAAAATCAGGTGGAAAAAAAGTATACCTAGAAGAAGAGCCAAAAGTTGCAGCTATTGGAGCAGGTATGGACATATTCCAACCTAGCGGCAATATGGTAGTTGATATTGGCGGTGGGACTACTGATATTGCAGTCCTATCAATGGGTGATATTGTAACGAGTGAATCCATTAAAGTGGCAGGAGATATTTTTGATAATGATATTTTACAATATATTAAAAAAGAATATAAATTGCTAATAGGTGAACGTACTGCAGAAGCTATAAAAATTACAATTGGTACAGTCTTTAAAGGTAGTCGAAATGATTCGATGGACATTCGTGGTCGAGATATGGTGACAGGTCTACCACGTACAATAACGATTCACTCAGAGGAGATTGAACGTGCATTACATGAATCGGTTGCGATGATTGTTCAATCTGCAAAAAATGTATTAGAAAAAACACCACCAGAGCTATCAGCAGATATAATTGATCGTGGGGTTATTATTACTGGCGGTGGTGCATTATTACATGGTATGGACCAGCTATTAATCGAAGAGCTAAAAGTACCTGTGTTCATTGCAGATCAACCTATGGATTGTGTAGCAATTGGTACAGGCATTATGCTTGAAAACATTGATCGAGTGCCCGCATCCTTATAAAAATTTAATGAGGTGATTCCTTTGTTTAAAGGGTTTTATACAGTTGCAACTGGTATGATTGCACAACAAAGACGAACAGAATTACTTACCAACAATTTATCAAATGCAAATACACCTGGATTTAAAGCAGACCAATCAACAATCCGCTCATTTCCTGACATGCTCATGTCAAGTGTAGGAAAAACGAATGCACCTGCTAACCAGCAAGCAGGCTCTCAATATATGAGCCAAGTTGGCGCATTAAATACAGGGATTTATATGCAAGAAACATTACCAAATTACATACAAGGCCAAATCTATAGCACTGATTTCACGACAGATATGGCTTTGATCGATGGAAACTTACCGCAAAATGAAGACGGCACTTCTGGATCTATTTTCTTCCGTTTAGCACATCCAGATAGGGGCGAAGCATATACACGCAACGGGAATTTTACATTAGATGGCCAAGGTTATTTAGTAAATCCACAGGGACTGTATGTGCTATCAGACATAGGTCAACGCATCCAGCTACCGAATGATGATTTTCGTCTAGATGAGAACGGGGCAATTTATGTTAATAATCAGCAAGTAGCTCGTGTTGGAGTATCATTTTCAGCGAATCCGAACATGCTACGTAAGCAGGATAATGGTTTAATTCGAACAGAAAATGGTGAAAACTTACCGACAGCTTACGGTGCCAATGGCGTAGCATTTACACTGCGTCAAAATTTTCTAGAGGGCTCAAACGTAGACTCTAGTCGTACAATGACTGATTTAATGACAGCATATCGCGCTTTCGAAGCTAACCAAAAAGTGTTACAGGCTTACGATCGGAGTATGGAAAAGGCTGCAAATGAAATCGGGAAAGTATAATAGGCAAACTGGAGGCGTTTGAACATGTTACGTACAATGATGACTGCAACAAACACAATGGGGCAATTACAAAATAGACTAGATACTATTAGTAATAACATTGCCAATAGCAGCACTCTCGGCTATAAATCACAGGAAGCTACATTTAATGAATTGCTGTATCAGCAATATAATAATGACAAGCTAGACCGAGCTGACAGACAATCACCTGTTGGCATCCGTTATGGATCAGGTGCTATGCTTGGACAAATTCAATCAAATCAAAAGCAAGGCTCTCTACAAACAACAAATCGTGACCTTGATTTAGCCTTTACAAAACCAAAGCAATATTTCAATATTTTAATGCCAGATGGTGAAAATGGCACAAAAACAGTGTATACTCGTCAAGGTGACTTTTATTTATCACCATTAAATAATGGAACAGTAATGGTTGTAACTGCAGATGGATATCCATTGGCAAACTCAACAGGACAAGCTATTACATTACCGGATAATGTAAAAAGTTTTGCGATCCGTGATGGAGGCGTATTAGAGGCATCATATCCTAATGGAGATGTTATTCGTACTGATGTAGCAGTGACAGAGTTCCAAAAGCCACAGCTAATGGAGAAGGTTTCTGGCGCCTATGTTGGATTGCCGAATAACCTAGCTCAGCTTGGATATACACAAGCTGAAGTTGTCACTGAATTACGAGGAGCAAATCGTCAGCAAATTGGCATGCAGAACGGTTCGCTAGAAATGTCGAATGTAAATCTTTCAAAAGAAATGACGGATTTAATTCAGACGCAGCGTTCTTATCAATTTAATGCAAGAGCTGTAACTTTAGCTGACCAAATGCTTGGGCTCATCAATGGTATTCGATAGTAAATCCGTTATTACTGTTTAGTAAGTAATGAAGAGGAGTACAATCTATGACAAACGATTCAAGTCGAGGTTCTATGCAAACAAAAGAAACCGATACGCCACCAGAAGAGAAGGAACACCGCTCAAATGGAGAGCAACGAGAGGTTCGCTGGGTGCAAATACGGCTGATTCCGATTTGGCTTCGCGTTGTACTTATTATCATCTTAGTTGTTATTGCCGCAGTTGTAGGTGCAATGTTTGGCTATAGTGTAATTGGACAAGGTAAAGCCATGGACGTTTTTAAACCAGAAACATGGCAGCATATATTTGATATTATGAATGGTAAAGAATAAAATTATTCTTTACCATACTTTGTGTTTACATAAAATATCTTCATACATTAGATGTCCAACACCTAATGAATAAAGATGTAGCCTCCGGCGCATGTCACGGATTCTATTCAACGCATTGCGCCAAGGCGAAATTATTATTAAGGGGGAAAAGAAAATGTTAACTGCAGAACAAATTCAAGCAATTTTACCGCATCGTTATCCTTTTTTATTCGTTGATCGTATCGTTGAATTAGAAGAAGGCAAGCGTGCAGTTGGTTTAAAAAATGTCTCTATGAACGAAGACTTTTTTAATGGGCATTTCCCTGGCTATCCAGTAATGCCTGGGGTTTTAATTGTAGAGGCGCTAGCACAAGTTGGTGGTGTAGCATTATTAAATGCAGATGAATTCAAAGGTCGTCTAGCTTTCTTGACAGGTATTGATAATTGTCGTTTCAAGCGTCAAGTAGTACCGGGAGATCAACTACGATTAGAAGTAGAGTTCGTGAAACTACGTGGAGCAATGGGCAAAGGTCATGGTGTGGCTACAGTCGATGGGGAACTAGTATGTGAAGCGGATATTTTATTTGCTATTGGGCCAGAACAGCCAAAACAGGCTTAATTTGCAATTATAGGCTAAAAGATATAAAATAATGATGTCGAATAATGTCTTTACTGTTAATCTTTTTAATAGTTTATGACATTCAGTACTTTTAGTGACGTGAATGCAGATAAAAATATCACGATTATTGAAATGTTTTATAAAAAATGCAATGGCGTATATGTGATTGTAAATTGAAATACATGTAATTTTAGTTTTGTTTTTAAAACGTAGGAGGATTATATTGATGTATAAGGAATTGTCTTCAGGTGTTAAAATTAGCATTACGCGTTCGATTTCAACATCTTTTGAATCATACTTAGCAAGTATTGATTGGAAAGAAGAGCGTTTTTCTATGGAAGACTTTATTGCTAGCTGGCAAACTTATTTTCAAGAAAATGCCGCATGGATCGAAAAAATCCCAGCAGATGTTTTGATGAGTACTGAATTCCATGAAGAGATGGCGCAAAAAATTGATGAAGTAATTGCAAAAATTTTAAATGAAGAACCAACAGCGAAGCAAATTGAAACAATCGAGGCCATGCAAAAAGAGCTAGGTACAAATTATAGCTACAACTGTAAAGCAGAAGCAGCATACGTTGAACAACTGTTAAAAGAAAAACAAAAATAGTTTGTAAAAAAATCGGATAGTTCCCTCCTTTCCCGGGCAATCTATGTAGGATCACAAATACACACACATTGTATTTGTTGACATAGCATCGAGAAAGGAGGATTTTTCTATGTGGAGAATGTCATTTTTGGCAATTATTCTTGCTGCTTTATTCCTTGGAGGTTGTAACTGGGGAAACAGAGCTGTTGAAACAAGACCAGTGGAGAATGTTAAACACGACGTTCGCCGAGGTGTTGAGAAAGTAGAAGAAAGAAATGACGTTTACAATCG
The DNA here is from genome assembly GCF_044763535.1 of Lysinibacillus sp. NPDC095746. NCBI lineage: Bacteria > Bacillati > Bacillota > Bacilli > Caryophanales > Bacillaceae > Lysinibacillus > Lysinibacillus sp. NPDC095746. The sequence goes on along the minus strand of NZ_JBIWGL010000011.1, from coordinate 10,046 downwards.
TGACGTTAATGGTGTTCACCGTAACACTGTTCTACCTGAAGCTACAACACCAGGTACTACTGGTCCAAGAACTACAACTCCAGGTACAACAACACCAGGTACAACAACAGTACCAGGTACAACAACACCAGGTACAAATGCTGATTTAAATAGTACAAATGGCTATAACAATGTACCAAATGCAAACGGTGTTGTTAAAGAAAAGGTCGTTGAAGAAAAAGTAACGCGATAATATAAAAAAGAGTGTTTCCATCCAATGGAACACTCTTTTTTTCATTTAATGTGGGCGAGCAATACTCACGGGTTAGATGGTAATATCCGCGAAAAGAGAAGGAAATACTCGCAAAAGATTTTAGGAAGGACGGAAAAATGGTGCATATCCCACTAAATTTTCAGGTAATTAGTAAACACGATTTTTATAAGAACCTGTATCCTATCTCTATCTGTTCAATAAAAAAATAACGATGCAAATTTTTTTTGCATCGTTAAATCAGATCAATCATTTTTGAGTTTTGGTCGTTCTTTCATACCGTGTGAGAAGCGGTCCAATAGCTTATCTAACGTAACTCCCTCAACTAGTAATTCGGCTAGTAATTGCTCAGCATATTTCGAGCGTTTTGTCTTTAGTGTCCCTTTTAAAAGGACAGAGATGTACTCGCCGATTTCTTGAACTGTATGTACGACAACCTGGAAAGGAGCAGGCTCATTATCTGGAAATGAAATAACCGCACGTACATTAAAGACAGTAGCATTAGCTAAAAGTTCATCAAAAATAGAACGATATTGCCGGTCCATAAACAGCTCGAGAATCCAAGATTGATGGCTATTCTCCTGGTTAATAATAATACCATCGACTAAAGGGAAAGGTTGCATGCCGTCTTTTGTGACAAGGTCAAAGGAAAGCATCTTAAATGTTTTCATTATGTAAAATCCTCCTAAGTCGGTCATCCTTTTTAGTATAACATATTCAATTAGCTCTGTTTTACTTCATTCCGGACAGGTACAGATGTATCCCATCTCTATAAGGGGTGAGGTGAAGCGGTATTAAGTTACTTTTCAACATCCGCTGAAATAGAGGCTCACGTGATATTATCTCCGAACGTTAGCACTGCGCTTTCGCCAGCCAAAGCACAAAGTAGATTCCGGACTCATTGTATATCTGCGTGAAAGCGAAGCGACAGCAGCAATTATGCCGAGGCATCACTGATGATACAATCTGCAAAAACAGCGAAATTGCATATTTCAACAATTAGCATTTGCTATTACAGCGAAAAGCATTCTGCCATAAAAATCTTTCATTACATGAAAAGTAAATTGCTCAATATATCCAATTTATGATTAAAAACTAAGGGAAATGATAAAAATCGACTTTTGCCAATGTTGGATTAATTTTTGTAAGATGAGAGCAATCAAAAGCAAAGGAGGTGAATCAATGAACCAAGTCGGACTGGTCGGAAGGTTAACAAAGGATCCAGTGTTACGACACTTATCTGGAAATCGCGTGCAAGCACATTTTACTCTAGCCATTAATCGCAATTACAAAAACAGTCGTGGGGAAGTGGATGCTGACTTTATTCTCTGTACAGTATGGGGAAGGCTTGCAGAGCATATCGTCAAATATTGCGGAAAAGGCTCATTAATTGGAGTGAATGGTCGAATTCAATCAAGATCATTTCTAAATGAAGAAAGCACAAAGGTTTTTATAACAGAAGTAGTCGTAGAAGATGTCCGATTTTATCGGCTTAAGCCAAGGGATAGCGACGGGGCAATTGTTCCTCCAAAGCCACCAGATGAGCAGGAAGGCTTAAAGGATTTTGTGCTACCTGAGGCAGAAGTACAATTGCCAGCAATATAGCAGCTTTAATTGTTACATACGGGGCAAGTGACAAGTTGTCTGATCCGCCATTCTCCTTCTATTCTTGCGCCGTAATCAATTTAGAAAGGATGATGTCTACATTTCATAACGAAGTTCATTGCTGAAGACCGCACAGCAATGAGCATATTACACACAACTAAATATATATATGAAGTAAGTAGGGGAAGAAGTAACAGAAGATCCACTGAAATAAAAGAGCGCCAAGAACGTTGTGCTCTTGGCGTCTCACATCTTTAAAAATCGAGTTTCATTAAATCACGAAGTTCGTCATCTGCTAATTCGGTTAACCACTGGCTTGATTGAATTAGTTCTTCTGATAGTGCAGATTTTTGGGCTAGCATTTTATCAATTTTCTCTTCGATAGTACCAATAGTAACAAACTTATGCACTTGTACAAATTGTGTTTGACCAATTCGATATGCACGGTCTGTCGCTTGATTTTCAACGGCAGGATTCCACCAGCGATCTGCATGTAATACATGATTTGCAGCTGTTAAATTAAGCCCTGTTCCACCCGCTTTTAAGGAAAGGATAAATATTGGAAAATCTCCTGCCTGGAAAGTCTCTACTAAGCGGTCACGCTGCTGCTTAGGCATTGCACCTGTTAAGAAAGGTGCATCAATATTATATAGTTCACTAAAACAATGCTGTAGTAATTGCCCCATTCCAATATATTGTGTGAAAATGAGGCACTGCTCGCCATTGTCCACGATTTCTGTAGCCATTTGCACGATACGTTCTAATTTTGTGGAACGATTAAGCATTGATTCGGCATCCTCGAAAGGTTCTTTTAAATACAAGGCAGGATGATTACATAATTGCTTTAACTTACTGAGCATCTTTAAGACGCGTCCCTTCTTTTGAAAGCCTGTTAATTGCTCCAGCTGATCGAGCGTCTCTAATATATATCCTTCGTATAGAGATGCTTGCTCAGTTGTTAATGGGCAGTATTCATGAGACTCTTGTTTATCTGGTAAGTTAAGCTGTAAGTGTGGGTCACGCTTTGTACGACGAAGTAAAAATGCTTGAATTTTTGCCCGTAACTTCTGTTTATGTGACTCCGACTCATCTCGTTCTATCGGTAAAATAAATTCTTCATTAAAGCGGCCGAAGCTACCTAAATAGCCCTTATGGATAAAGTCAAAAATTGCCCATAGCTCTGACAAACGGTTTTCTACTGGCGTACCCGTTAAAGCAATATGATGCGTCCCTTGTAATTTACGAATAGCCCTTGATTGTAGCGTTTGCATATTTTTAATATTTTGAGCCTCGTCTAGCACAACGGTTGCCCATTCTACTTCCTGTAAAAACTCTGCATCCTGTGATACCGTTCCATAGGTGGATAAAATCACATGTGGTTTTTCTCTTCCTACTAGCTCTTTAAAAGCGTCCTCCTTTGCTCGATTCGCCTGATAATGCGTATGCACACTCAAAGAAGGAGCAAAACGAGCAAGCTCCTTTTGCCAGTTGCCTAGCACAGACGTAGGGCAAATAATGATGGACGGTTTTGTATCCTCAGTTGTTTCATAAAGATGAAGTAAATATGAAATAAGCTGAACCGTTTTACCAAGACCCATATCATCAGCTAGGCATGCACCAAAGCCTTGTTCTCGCATAAAGACAAGCCATTCAAAGCCCTCATGCTGATATGGGCGTAATTCTGCCCGCAAAGATGTAGGAACCTGGACAGTAGGGAGTCCTTTTTTCTCCTGAAGCTGCTCCATATAGGATTTCAGCGATTTTTGCAATTCAAATGCAAAAATCGGGTCATCTCGCATTGCATCATCGGCATCCTCTTCTTCAAGAGGTAAGGATAAATCCTCTGGTAGCTCGCGGAATAGCAATTCGCGAACGGTCCAGCTTTCATCTTCTGCTTGCTGCATCAATGCACGCATTTCTTGCATCCAGGTCGCATTGACTCGGAACCATTCTGTACCAATACGAATGAATTCGCGTTTCTCATCTACAAGCTTTTTAAATTGCTCAGGTGAAATGGACTGTCCATTCATAGAAAACTGCCATTTGAACGTTAAAATATCATCTAGTCCAGCAACCTTCTTTGTCGCTACATTGCCAGTACTTACGCGAACACGCATTTTTGACTGTTTTAAATCCTTTAGCCAAGCCGGTAGTACAACATCAAAGCCGAGTGCTTGTAATCTTGCTAAATCTTCACGTAAAAATGTTCGAACTTGTAAATCGTCAAGCATAATACGGATGAAAATATCGCTACGTAAATCTTCAATAGAAAGAAGATCTACAATTTGTCCTTGTTGCTGTTCAATAGCATCAGCATACATTTGCCATTTCGTCGGTAGAGCATCAGCAATTGGTAGTGACTGCTTTCGCATAGCTGGCGTCCAGTAGTTTTTGGCTGTAGGCGTACTTAGTACTGTTTCTAAAAGCCAAACATCTGAATCTTCCTCAGGCTCACCTAAGCGTAGGGAGACAGTAACTGCACCTGCCTGTCGTTCCTGCTCTAGTGGCCAACCACCACGCAAGAAAAATGGCATTAGCTTTGGTAAATCAGACATTATTAGACCTGCTTGAGCTAGTTTTTGCTGCACTGCCGTTTCTAATAAAGCTGTATCTTCACCTTCTATAGGGAATGTTAGTGTGGAAAAATCATCTGCAATCACTGCGTGTGACCAGAGCGAGGGCTCTTGCCAATACGTTTGTAAAGCAGACACTTTTTCTAGCCATACCTGACTTGCTGTATCCGTACCTTGCCAGTCAATAAAAGGATGCAGATAGCGCCGTGAAAAAATATCAAGGAGCTCAGAGGTTGAAACTTCAATCGTACGTTCTGAGCGATTGGTTAATAAACCATAGACATTCGCTTCATAGTTAAAAAATAATGAAGAAATGAGTGAGTCTGCTTCTATTGCTACACCGTCAGCAGTATATCCCTGTAACGTAAAATATCCTTCCTGTGCTGCATGAATACGAAGCTGTTGCTTTTTTGAAAACGGGGAAGGAGCATTTATAGTCATCATACTAAGTTTCCTTTCTCAATTTCTTCTTGTAATGCACGAAGTCGTTTATACTCTGCGCGAATTGTTTGCATATATGTCTCAAAATAAGCAGTTTTACCAGCACGCTTTGCGGCACTGCGCATACTTTTCCAGATTCGTACAGCCTGCTTATAGTTCATACGTGATTTTTGTGTAATTTCAGCCATGGCATATAGATGATATAAGGGCAATACTGTTGCAGGCGCAACCTGAAGTACATCTTTTAATCCACACATTTCTAAATAAGAAAGGGAGGAGAGATTTAACTGATGGAGGGCTGCCCATTCACGATAACGTTCTTTTTTAATAAGAAGGAACGAAAACGGTTGAAGCCCATAAACACCAAATGCACTATATAATGTAACTTCCTGTTCTTCCGTAAGCTGAATGTCTTCGTATAAAAGCTGAAATTGCCTTACATATTGAGCACGTTTTACAACTGGCACTGTTTGCTGTAAAAAGACTTCGGTAAATGGTAGCATCGCACGTAAAATAATGGACTGTGCATGTGATTCGCCAGCACGTTTTGCAAAAGTAGCCAGCTCAAATAGGTCTTGCATATGTTGTCCATCAATATGTGCAATACTTTCCTGTAATAAACTTTCTTTTTGTAGCAGCACATAAAATAGCAGTTTCAATGACTGCAAGGATATCTCAGGTGAAGGATTTCCAAGATTATTTATAAGTGCTAATTCCTGTTCACGACGAGGCTTTTCATAAAAAAGCACTGCCCAAAGTAGCATATATATTTGTAGTCGATCAGCAAATAATCCTTGTCGTTCCAATAAAAATTCCCGAACTAACTCCTGAATCGCATCATAAAATGGATCAGTGGCAAAAAGTCGTGATCGTCCCGTTAGCTCCGTCAATGTACTTTCGAATGATTGGACACTTTGATCAATAAAATATTTCATATAAGGAGAATCCAAAGAATGTCCTTTTGTTTCATTTAAATGACGCCATATTGTATTAAAGATCGATAGCTCCATAAAAAGCTTATAAAGTGGCTGCCACTCACGCTCGAAAGGCATATGCCGTTGAAGTCGCTCCAATGCATCTGTTCGTATAGCTGAAAGGCCATATCCTTCTAAAATTCGCCCAGGTGGCAATAAACGTTTCATGACTTCATCGACCATCAATCTCCAGCTTTCTGGACTTCGTTCATCTGCTAACGATTTTAATTGCACTGATTTTTGAGCGCGCCATGCACTTGACCAATTTTGCACCGAATCAAAATACTGATAAAGAGCAAGCAATGAGCCAACCTGATGTCTACACCATTTCAGCTGAGGACAGTTACAGTGCAGCTCCTCTTTAGCAAAATCAATTTCTACAGTAGCAGGTCTGACATCCTGTACGCTTGCATATAATGTAGAACTTGCTCCATTAAAACGTTCAAAGACAACTGATTTATTTCGCACTGAAAAAACAGCACGACGCACTAGCTCTTCGTCTTCAGTAGAGGAAGGATGTAACGCCTGTTCAGCTTCCTGTAATTTGGCAAGGATAAATTCTTGGTGTTCCTTAGCTAATTGGGCAATAGACAATGCCATAACCTCACTCCTTTCAAAATGTATAGCTAGTGGGCATGTGTAAATATAAGAAAAAAAGACTGTCCTTCCATTATACGATTAAAATGCGTACATGATAAGCTGAATGATTTGAAATAAAAAAATCGAGGAGAAGATAGTTAACAAGATAATTTATTTGTGTTAAAATCTGAATAATCAGATAAATAGGGAGGGATAAGGATGATGCAAGTTCAATATATGAAGCCATTTTACACAAAAATCACTGGAGATAAACTACGTCTAGTGTTTGCTTATCAATATTTCTCTATTTTAAAAGAGAATGAGATTTTCCATTTCATTCCTATTGAAGGTAAAGAGATGATTATCAACTTGAATACACAACAAATTGAAAATATATCCGAGGTATTTGTTTTCCAGAAAGGGAATCGTTTTATCCGGTTGCCATTATATCAATTATTATTAATTACAAATGTTCATGAGCATCTAGCACCAATTCTCGAAAGTGCTACCCCAAAGCCTCAGTTACCACTTGTATCTTCATTGACTGTTGGCGAAGTAGATCAGCTCATTACAGAATTGGAGCAGCAAAACATTGATAATTTAATAGATCAGGCATTACTAGATCATAATAAAGATCTCTTTTTTGAACTTCTACAACAAAAGAACCATCAACTCGGAGGTTTCGAAAATTGAATACACGGTATTGCAATTAAGCACCTACTTTTCATATGTGAAAAGCGGGTGCTTTTATATATTGCTGGGTCTAAAGTCTAAAATATGAAAATGAACTAAAAGTTATTGATGTATAGAACCTATTAAATTAGTATACATTACCAAAATAAACTTAAAAGAATCTAACATAGACCGATATAAACAACAATAGGGGTGGTGAAATAATGCTTGGAAAATGGTCAGCAACGGGGTTGTCAATTTTAAATAATATGAATAGACATTACGGTGCAATGAACAAGGCAATGCTTCGAATTTCTTCAGGCTACCGCATCAATAGTGCTGCGGATGATCCAGCGGGACTTGCGATTTCCGAAAAAATGCGTGCGCAAATACGCGGCTTGAACATGGCAGCGAAAAATATTCAGGATGGTATATCACTCGTCCAAACAGCTGAGGGTGCACTAAATGAAGTACATGATATGATTCAACGCATGCGTGAGCTCGCAGTCCAAGCGAGCAATGATACTTTAACGGATAGTGATCGGGAGAACCTCGATATGGAATTTCAGGAGCTAAAAAAAGAAATTCAACGCATCTCGAAAGACACTGAGTTTAACACAAAGACATTACTTAATGGGGATTATGCTACAAACGGTATTAAAATTCAGGCAGGTGCCAACGCAGGCCAAAGTATCGAGCTGTTTATTGGCAATATGGGTGCTGGAGCAATTGGCTTGGACGATAAGACATCCATCGCAACTCGAGACGACGCCAACAAAGCGATTCCCACAATGGACGAGGCCTTAAAACGTGTATCAAGCGAGCGCTCAAGACTAGGCGCCTACCAAAATCGCCTAGAGCACGCCTATAACGCAAACGTAAACACAGCAGAAAACCTACAAGATGCCGAATCCCGCATCCGCGATGCCGATATCGCAAAAGAAATGATGAACATGGTAAAAGCACAAATTCTAATGCAAGCAAGCCAATATGTACTAGCAATGCACATGCAACAAGCACAATCGATTCTAAAACTACTCGAAAGCGGAACAACAAGGAATCCCCGATACTAAAGGAGATTCCTTTTTTAGTGGAAGCTGATAAAGAAGAGAGGATCGCTGATAGAAAAGGGATCATCGCTGATAAAAAAGAGAGGATCGATGATAAGAAGGTGACCATCGCTGAAAGAGAAGTGGGAGCCGTTGATAAAAGTGAGACAATCGTTGATGAAAGTGAGAAATCGATGATAAAAAAGTGAGGACCGCTGATAAGAGCATGGCCGATAAAAGCGAAGTAATCGATAAAGAATAGAGCATCGCTGATAAGAGTAAAACAATCGCTGATAAAGAAGAGAACATCGCTGATAAGAGTGAAATAATCGCTGATAAAAGGGTGAACATCGCTGATAAAGAAGGGAACATCGCTGATAAAAAGGTAAACATCGCTGATAAGAGAGGTGGGAATCGCTGGAAGAAAAGTGAAAGCCGTTGATAGAAGTGGGACAATTGCTGATGGAAGTGAGAAATCGATGATAAAAAAGTGAGGACCGCTGATAAGAAGGTGACTATCGCTGATAAAGAAGAGAACATCGCTGATAAGAGTGAAGTAATCGCTGATAAAAAGGTGAACATCGCTGATAAGAGAGAAACAATCGCTGATAAAGAAGAGAACATCGCTGATAAAAGTACAACAATCGCTGATAAAAAGTGAAAACTGCTGATAGACATGCTATAATCGCTGAAAGAATCCTAAACAGCTGAAAAACCTAATAAAAATTTAAATAGAAAAGGAGAGAATAGATTGCTAGTAAAACCCTTTGCACCATCTCCATTGACTAAAGGACTTCAAGCCCTTGTGACTCGGTTGCAGCCCACGCATCCACAATATCAAAGTCTTCAGCAGGAACTTAAAATTAAAGAAGCAGGCGATTTTGGTGAGCAATATGTTATGAAGGAACTACAGCAAATAGCACTGCTCAACGATTGCTACATTTTCCACAATGTTATACTTCCCTCTGTTTTTCCCATGCAAATTGATATTTTACTCATTGTCCCCAACGCTATTATTCTATTAGAAATTAAAAATATTCGAGGAACTGTACATTTTAAAGGTGACCCACGTCAGCTCATTCGTACATCGGAATCTGGAGAAGTTCATGTTTTTACGCATCCTGAAATTCAACTTGAACAATATATTCAAGGTATGAAACATTTCTTACACACCCAACACATTTCTATACCCATTTATGGGGCTGTTGTCTTCCCATTTAATAATGTAAATATTCATCGAGAGGACGGACGATTGCCGATTTTAATGGCAAAAGAGCTACCGATATTTCTGCACCAACATATAGAGAAGAACAAAGAGACAATAACAATGACAGCAATCAAAAACCTTATTTTGTCACATTTACGGGATAGGACACCATTTCCGCTTTGCCAATACTATCAAATTGATGACTCTGCTTTGCGGCGTGGTGTTTATTGTGAAAACTGTGCGGAGTTTGGGATGGAGAAATTGAAAATAGGTTGGCATTGCCAGATGTGTCAACATCGGTGTCGCGATGCTCATATTCAGGCACTAAAAGATTATTATATGCTTATTGGCGAAACGATAACGAATCGTGAATGTCGTGATTTTTTGATGATTGGAAGTGAGCATATAGCAAAACGCATATTACAAAAATTACAATTACCACGAAGCGGATCTAATAAATACTCGAGTTACAAATTGTCTGGTTTATAGATGAATCGCTGATAAACTCCTGAAAATCGCTGATAAGACCAGCATAATCGCTGATAAACCCCTGAACATCGCTGATAAAACTCAAAAAATCGCTGATAAACGTGCCAAAAGCGATTGAGTCCGTATAATTGTGTAAAAAGAAAAGGGGTCATTTTCTTTCCTCTTGGTTACAATGTTTTCAACCACGAAAATAAAGTAAAGTGAGGA
>NZ_JBIWGL010000010.1:97973-141595 GCF_044763535.1 Lysinibacillus sp. NPDC095746 | reverse complement strand
GGATCAAACTCTCCATAAAAAGAAATTTGATTAGCTCAAATTGTTTTGCTGGCATCATGTTTGATGTCCAAAATTTTGTTTCGTTCACTAACTCGAGGTTAGTTACTAAAAACTTTATTGATTACGTTTTGCTTGTTCAGTTTTCAAGGTTCATTTCTTCACCGCTGTTTTCAGCGACTCTATTATCATAACTTGTATTCAACAAGAAGTCAACAACTTTTTTTAAAATCTTTTTTCAAATCTTTTTTCAAGTCGTCCTTCTTGTTAAGGACAAGTAATAATATATAATATAGCAATTTAAAAATCAAGCTTTTTTTGAAAAAAGTTTAAAAATCTTTTTCTCATCGACTACAAATAACAGAATTCCTACTATAACAATGAATCCACCAAAAATTTGTGTGGCTATTAAATACTCTTTAAAAATTAGAAGAGCTAAAATGGCCGCGCCAATTGGTTCAAATAAGATCGCAATGGAGACTACATTTGTACTAACGTATTTAATAGACCAATTAAATAGAGTATGACCTAATAAATTAGGAACTATCGCTAATAAAATAAACCATATCCAGTCCATAGTAGAATAAGGGCCGAACGATCCCCCCTTAATAAGAACATAGATAAACAATGTAATTGTACTAACAGCATAAACAATCATCGTGTATGTCACAAGAGATAATCTTTTCCGTACATCTTGTCCAAATAAAAAGTAAGCTGTAACGAGTGCACACGCAACTAGGGCAAGCATGTCTCCATAAAATGCAGTACCGCTAAGTTTAAAATCTCCCCAACTAATTAAAATACTACCGACAATAGCAATCGCTCCTGCAAATATGGTTTTCAGGGTAATGTTCTCTTTAAAGAAAAAATATGTGCCTACAAATGCAAACAATGGCTGTAGTGTAACCAAAACTGTAGAACTTGCTACAGAGGTGTAATTAAGTGATTCAAACCATAAAATAAAATGAAAGGCTAAAAATATGCCAGCAACAGAAGAAAATAGCCAATCACGTATTCTTAATTTCTTTACCTCGTTTGTGTACTTCCAAAAAAACAGAGGAGCCATTATTAACACCGAAAAGAACATACGGTAAAACGCAATAACTCCCGCTTCTGCATTTGCTAATTTCACAAATATGGCTGACAGGGATACAGAAATTACGCCAATAAAAATAGGAATGTATGGATGAATTTTGGCTTTCTCCATTAAATCCAACCTCCAATCAATTTTGCCTCGGCATCATTACGTCTGGATTCGGCTTTATATCCGCATAAAGGACCCCTTTCCAATTCCGTGTCATCCGCCGGAAACCTTAACTTATACTCGTATTACTGTCACTACCTATAAAGGTTAAGACATTTGGTGCTGTCGCTTCGCTTTCGCTACCAAAAATATGTGGTGAAAGAAATTAAAAATACTTATACTTCATTACGATCGTGATGTACAATACAAAAAAGTAATGTACATATAATAATGACACCTTGCATATCTCTTAGCAATACGAAATATCTGTGGAGGGTTGCGTATGGAAACCTTGGAAAATATGATTACATATGAAGTTGGCATAAAATTAGTAATCGCAGCCACATTAAGTTTAGTAATCGGTATCGAAAGGGAATTAAAAAAGAAGCCTGTAGGATTAAAAACGAGCTTAGTTATCGCTACATTTAGCTGTTTATTAACTGTTATTTCAATTGAAACCGCCTATTCAACACCCCCAAGGTCAGAAATCAATATTACAATGGACCCTCTACGCTTGGCTGCCCAAATCGTTAGTGGGATTGGATTTCTTGGAGCAGGTGTTATTCTAAGACGAGGGAATGATAGTATCTCAGGTTTAACAACTGCAGCAATGATCTGGGGAGCTGCTGGGATAGGAATTGCTGTTGGCGCAGGCTTCTATATAGATGCTACTTTAGCTGTTATTATCATTGTCTTCGGAATTGAGGTTTTATCGCCGTTTCTAATGAAAATAGGACCAAAAAGAATTCGTATGCGAGAAATATCATTGAAAGTTCAGATTAACAATGATGACAATAGTGAATCCTTTTTACAATTCCTAAAGGAAAACAATATTGTTATTGAAAACATACGCATTCAAGATGTACCAAATAATAGTAATGTTTATCACGAATTAGATTTACGCTTATCATTAATAGTATCTGATAACTTACTGTCATTTTATCGTTCATTACGAGCACTACCCTATATAGAAAAAATCGAAATGGAAATTTTAAACTAGTTGGAGGATTCTTTCGTGGTAGAAATATTAAAACTATTAAAAAATGGGAATAAGCCTTCTCTGCTAGCAGCAGTAGTCAATGCCTTTTTAGGAATTATTAAAGGTGTTGCCTTCTTCTTTACAGGTAATGTTGCCATGTTTGCAGAAATGATGCACTCTCTAGGAGATGCAGCAAACCAATTATTCGTTTATATCGGCTCAGCGCTGTCGAAAAAAGCACCGACAAAACAATTTCCTGGAGGCTTTGGCCGAATTGTAAATTTAGTTTGTCTTTTTGCTGTTATAATCGTGGCGATCCTTTCTTATGAAACCGTAAAAGAAGGCTGGCATCATTTTATACACCCCGCTGGAGAATCTAAAGGAATGCTCATTGCACTTGGCGTATTATTGATTGGTATTGTTTTAGAAGGGTCAGTTCTTGCAAAAGCTGCCGTTGAAATACTACATGACGCTGGGCAGGAAAAAACGGGAATATTAACAGCTATCCCTAAAGCTTTCCCTTATTTAAATCGCGCAAAACCAGCAACAAAATTAGTATTTATGGAAGACTTAGTAGCTACAGGTGGTAACGTGTTGGCCTTCGGTGCTATTTTAATTGCGCACTTTACAGGCTGGGCAAATATAGAAGGACTCGTTTCGATGATTATCGGCTTTATGATGTTCTACGTTGTAGCAAAAGTGTTCCTTGATAATGCACGTGGGGTTATTGGTGAAACAGACGAAGAAATGCTAAATCATATTGCTCATCTTGTAATGGATGACCCAAACATTAAAGATATTGTTCGCTTAGAAGTCATTAAAGAAGGTGAGTTTTTACATGTGGAATTAGTTGCCGAAGCTGATCCTAACCTATCACTCGCTTTTTTAGATGATGTACGCGACCATTTAACAGAGGTCATTTTAAGTCAGAAAGGCGTATCAAAAGTGGCAATTTTATTTGATGAGGATGATGGGAAGCAAGATTGGGTGCATATTGGCGAAAGACCGGAAAACTCTACATTCAAACAATAACTCATTATCCAAAACATTTTAAATAAAATAAATAGCCAATTGCCACAACATAGGCAGTTGGCTATTTTTTATACAAGTTTTGTTTCTTCTATTAAACAATCGGGAAAACTTCTGTAACGGACGTTGCAAAAACATTTGCTGAAAGAAGTTAACGTGAGTTTTGCAAAATAGTGCGCACATCTTCTTCCTGTAATTTGTTGAAATTTCCAAAGGGTCCATTTTGCATAGCATGCTCTACAATTTGCTGGAATTTTGAATCGTCAATGTCATAATCCGCTAGGCGACTTGGAGCTCCTAGTGAGGTCCAGAATGCCGATAAACGATCAATCCCTTCGTATGCAACCTCTTCTAGAGACTTTCCTGTTGCGTCAACACCGAAAACGCGTGTTGCAATGCCTGCAAAACGTTCTGGATTTACGGGTACACTTAGACGCATCCAATGTGGTTGTAGTATTGCTAAACCACCTGCGTGCGGAATATCGTACACCGCAGATACAGCGTGCTCAATATTATGGGAAGCCCAATCACCGCGAGAGCCAATTGATAAGAATCCATTTAACGCAATTGTTCCGGCTAATAAAATCGTTTCACGCAACTGAATATTCTCTAAGTCTTCTATTAGTTTAGGTGCTGTTGCAATGACAGTTCTTAATACCCCTTCACACATTTCATCTGTAATCGGTGTATTCGTCGTATTATGGAAATATTGTTCAATTACATGCGACATCATATCAACCATACCGTAAACTGTATGATTTTTTGGTACTGTCATTGTATACACTGGATTTAAAATCGGAAATTTCGGGAATACCGCAGGGCTACCCCAGCTTAGTTTTTCTTCTGTCGCAGCGTTTGTAATGACAGATCCCGAGTTCATTTCGGAACCTGTTGCAGCTAGCGTTAATACCGTTCCAAGCGGTAAAGCGTCCTCTACAATTACTTTACGCTTTACAATATCCCAAGCATCGCCATCATATTTTGCACCTGCGACTATTAACTTAGAACAGTCAATTACGGAACCACCTCCTACAGCTAGGACTAGATCAATATCTTCTTTTTTACAAAGATCAATACCAAGTCTTGCTGTTTCAACACGTGGATTTGGCTCAACACCACTTAGTTCAAATATTGTTTTATCGGCTTCTTGTAACTTCTCGATGACAGCATCGTATACACCATTTTTCTTAACGCTACCTCCACCATAGACAACTAACACCTTTTTACCATGCTGCGCTAACTCATTTGAAAGCTTTTCCAGTGCATTTTCACCAAAATGTAACTTCACTGGGTTATAAAATGTAAACGAATCCATTCAATTCGCCCCTTTCTAGGTGGATTTTCTCATATTTCTATTGATGAACGCAAAGAATTAAAACCAAAATATTGGCTCCTCGGTAATTGTATTCACTCTACAAATACGCCAAAAGCGCAAAGAAAAAAGATGTCCATGGAGCAATGTCCTAAACATCTTATTCATACGAATAAAACTGATACGCATACAAAAAAACAAGTCATCCGACTAGGAATGACCCGTTTTTCTTATATATTGATTAAACCCATCCACGGAAGCGTGAAGCTTCTGCTGTACGGCGAACACCTACCATATAAGCTGCTAAACGCATATTAATGTTACGTGTTGTCGCTGTTGTATAAACATTTTCAAATGCATCAACCATTTTTTTGTAAAGACGTTCTTCAACTTCTTCTTCTGTCCAGTAATAACCTTGGTTATTTTGTACCCATTCGAAGTAAGAAACTGTTACACCACCAGCAGATGCTAATACGTCTGGTACAAGTAAAATGCCACGATCAGTTAAAATTCTAGTTGCTTCAGCAGTTGTTGGACCGTTCGCTGCCTCTACGACAATGTTTGCTTTAACATTGTGTGCATTGTCAGCAGTAATTTGGTTTTCGATAGCAGCTGGCACTAGAATATCACAATCAAGCTCTAATAATTCTTTGTTTGAAATTGTATTTTCAAATAATGTTGTTACAGTACCGAAGCTATCACGACGATCTAATAAATAGTCGATATCTAAACCTTCAGGATCATGAAGTGCACCATAAGCATCTGAAATACCGATTACTTTCGCGCCTAAATCATGCATGAATTTCGCAAGGAAGCTACCTGCGTTACCGAAGCCTTGAATGACAACACGTGCACCTTTAATATCAATGCCACGCTTTTTCGCTGCTTCTTGGATAACGATTGTTACACCTTGTGCAGTTGCACGGTCACGACCTTGAGAACCACCAAGCACTAGTGGCTTACCTGTGATGAAACCTGGTGAGTTGAATTCATCCATACGGCTGTATTCATCCATCATCCATGCCATAATTTGTGCATTCGTAAATACGTCTGGAGCAGGAATATCTTTTGTTGGTCCTACGATTTGACTAACTGCACGTACATATCCACGGCTCAATCGCTCGATTTCATCCATAGACATTTGACGAGGGTCACAGATGACACCGCCTTTACCACCGCCATAAGGTAGATCTACGATACCACATTTCAATGTCATCCACATTGAAAGCGCTTTAACTTCTTCCTCAGATACTGCCGGATGGAAACGTACTCCACCTTTAGTTGGCCCTACAGCATCATTATGTTGTGCACGGTAACCAGTAAATACTTTTGTTGTACCATCATCCATTTTCACTGGAATACGAACTTGTAGCATGCGAAGCGGCTCTTTTAATAATTCATACATAGCTTCGTCATAACCAAGTCTATTTAGAGCCTCTTGAATGACTTCTTGAGTAGATGTGAACAGATTTAAGTTTTCAGACATATTAAATCGCCTCTTTGTTTTTTATAATGATAGTATATCGGCATCATTGTAACATACTTCCGAATTAAAATGTGAACATTTTGTTAAAGATTAAATACTTTTTCAATTTGTTCGATTGACCAGTCTAAATCCTCTTGTGAAATAACAAGTGGTGGCGCGAATCGAATGACTGTATCATGTGTTTCTTTACATAATAGACCCAATTCTTTAAGCTTTTCACAGTATGGACGTGCAGCCTCTGTTAATTCCATTCCGATAAATAAACCACGACCACGAACTTCTTTAATGACTGGGTTCTTAATTTCTTTTAATTTACCTTTAAAGTATTCACCAAGTTCGTGTGAACGCTCTGCTAATTTTTCATCAAGTAATACTTTAATTGATGCAATAGATACAGCACATGCTAAAGGATTACCACCGAAAGTTGAACCGTGTGATCCTGGGTTGAATACACCTAAGATTTCACGATTTGCAGCTACACACGAAATCGGGAATACACCGCCCCCTAAAGCTTTCCCTAAAATGTACATATCAGGCTCTACTTCTTCCCAATCACATGCAAACATTTTACCCGTACGTGCTAAACCAGCTTGGATTTCATCTGCAATGAATAAAACATTGTTTTCACGGCATAGCTCGCGTGCAGCTTTTAAGAAGCCTTCTGATGGAATAACGATACCAGCCTCACCTTGAATGGGTTCAATTAAAAACGCTGCTGTATTTGGAGTAATTGCAGCTTTTAATGCATCTAGGTTACCGTAATCTACTAACTTAACATTCGGTAACATTGGACCGAAGCCACGACGATATTCTTCGTCAGATGATAAAGATACAGCAAGCATTGTACGACCATGGAAGTTACCATTACATGCAATGATTTCAGCTTTCCCATCTTCTACACCTTTTACATCATAAGCCCAACGACGAGCCGCTTTAAATGCTGTCTCTACCGCTTCAGCACCTGTATTCATCGGTAATACCATTTGTTTATTCGTTAATTTTCCAACAAGCTCATACCATTCACCAAGGTTTTCGCTATAAAATGCACGAGAAGTTAGTGTTACTTTATCAGCTTGTTCTTTTAACGCAGCGATAATTTTTGGATGACGATGCCCCTGATTCACAGCAGAATAAGCTGATAGCATATCTAAATATTTGTTACCTTCTGGATCTTTTACCCAAGCACCCTCAGCCTCTGAAATAACGATTGGTAGCGGGTGATAGTTTGCAGCACCAAAATTTTGCGTTTGTTCAATCACTTGATTTGTTTTTGTCATAAAGTATTCTCTCCTTACGTTCATGATGAAAAACTCTGGAAGACTCTGTTTTTCTATAAATATATTCAATAGAACAATTTCAGCATTTTCTGAATATAAAAAGCAAGAATCTGCACACTACTCCTAGGTAAGCCGCCTCGACATTAGCGCCTGCGGTTCTTGCCGGACTCACTTTACCAGGAGGAGTCTCGCAGATTCTCTTATAATTTATGCCCCAGCATAATTGCGTTCGGAGGCAACTTCTTTAGTCAGCCGAAAGAAGTTATAGCATTTCAGAAGTTGTTTTTGCTTGCATGTGAAGTTGTAGATAGTCAGGGCCACCTGCTTTTGAGTCAGTACCTGACATATTGAAGCCGCCGAATGGTTGGTAACCAACGATTGCACCAGTACAGCCACGGTTGAAGTATAAGTTACCTACATGGAAATCTTCACGTGCTTTTTCTAAGTTCATACGATTATTTGTAATAACCGCACCAGTTAAGCCATATTCAGTATCATTTGCAATATCAATTGCTTGATCAAAATCTTTAGCTTTTGTAATAGCTACAACTGGTCCAAAGATTTCTTCTTTCATAATTCGTGCAGAAGGATCTACGTCTGCAAATACTGTTGGTTGAATGAAGTAACCAACTGAATCATCAGCTGTACCACCTGCAACTAAACGACCTTCTCCTTTACCAATTTCAATGTACTCTGTCACTTTATTGAATGCTGCTTGGTCAATAACTGTTGCCATGAAGTTGTTGAAGTCTGATGGGTCACCCACTGTTAACGCGTTTGTTAATTCCACTACACGGTCAACAACTTGGTCATAAACATCTTCAACGATAACAGCACGAGAACATGCTGAACATTTTTGACCTGAGAAGCCAAATGCTGATTTTACGATAGATTGTGCTGCAAGCTCTAGATCCGCTTCTTTATCAACAACGATTGTATCTTTACCGCCCATTTCAGCGATAACACGTTTAATCCAAATTTGACCGTCATTTAATACAGACGCACGTTGATTAATGCGTAAGCCTACATCACGAGATCCTGTGAAGCTAATGAAGCGTGTTTTTGGATGATCAACTAAGTAGTCACCTACTTCTGCACCAGAACCTGGTACAAAGTTCACAGCACCAGCTGGAAGACCTGCTTGCTCTAACACTTCGATAAATTTATAAGCAACTACAGGTGTTGTTGAAGCCGGTTTTAATAATACAGTGTTACCTGTTACTAAAGCTGCCGCCGTTGTCCCCGCCATAATTGCGAATGGGAAGTTCCATGGTGAAATAACAATACCAATACCTAATGGAATATAGTCATAACGGTTGTATTCCCCTGGACGACTTTCTACAGGTTGACCTTCTTTAATACGGAGCATTTGACGACCATAGTATTCTAAGAAGTCAATTGCTTCTGCAGTATCTGCATCAGCCTCAGCCCATGGTTTACCTGCTTCTTTTGTTAAAAGTGCTGAAAATTCATGTTTACGACGACGAATAATTGCCGCTGCTTTGAATAATACGTCTGCACGAATAGCCGGATCTACTTTTTTCCAAGTTTTGAAAGTTTCATCTGCTGCTTGCATTGCTTTTTCAGCGAGTTCTTTGTTTGCTTTTGATACGCGACCAATTACTTCTGTTTTCTTTGCTGGATTATATGAAACGATTTTATCTTCTGTCGTAATACGTTCTCCACCGATAATTAGTGGATAGTCATGACCTAAATAACTCTCTACTTTATTTAATGCTTCTAAATATGCGTTGTAATTTGCCTCTTGAGTAAAATCTGTGAATGGTTCGTGTTTGTATGAAATCATACTTTATCCTCCCTCGTGAGATGTGTTTTAAGTGCGCAAAAAACATTGACGCAAAATATCTTTGCGTTTAGAATATTCTTACACTTATTATAATGCAAAATTTTGTTGCATATTTCAAGTAAAAATTTTTTGAGGTGCACATTTTATGAAAAATTCTGAACCCCTACTTCCTTTTTATAAGTTTATTGCAACAAATGTTTCTGTTGGTATTCATGCTGTAGACCTTTCTGGCAAAACAATTATTTATAATACAAAAATGAAAGAAATTGAAGGTTTCCATTTTGATGAATTAGCAGATCGTTCTGTTATTGAAATGTTTTCCTTCCGCCAGCATGAAAGTACTTTAATGCGTGTATTACAAACAGGTAAAAAGGAAATTAATGTAAAACAAACTTATTGGAATAAAAATGGTCATGAAATTACAACCATTAATGATACTTTTCCACTTTATGTTGAAAATAAACTAATTGGAGCAATTGAATTTGCTCGTGACATTACATCACTCGAAAAGCTAGTTTATCAGCCTCTTCGCCGATATGATGAACCTTTAACATTCGATATGATTACAGCAGTATCCGAATCGATGCGACAAATTATCTCAAACGCAAAAAAAGCAGCAGCTGTGAAGTTACCGGTCTTATTAATTGGAGAATCGGGTACAGGAAAGGATTTAGTCGCAGAGGGGATTCACCATGCAGCATCGCCTGACCCTGAAGCATTTGTAACATTAGTAAGTCGTCGCTCTGTTCCATCTGTTTTAGATAAATTGCAGGAGCTCTTACAAAATGACAAGGCATATACTTTTTTCTTCGAACGCATTGACTTTTTAAGTTTAGACATTCAAGAGAAACTGTTAGAGGTATTACAATCACTTCCACAGTCTAAATACATGCTAATCGGAAGTGTCGGAAGCGACCCTATTACATTGATTGAGGAGAAAAAACTTTCAAAATCACTGTATTATTTCTTTGCTACAATGGCGATTACCATCCCAAATCTAACAGATCGAAAAGAAGATATTCTTCCATTCGTAGATGATTACTTTAACCGCCATCGGGAACGCTTCGCTTCAAATGTCCGGGATCTAGCACCTGATGTCCAGGATTTATTTTTGCAATATGATTGGCCAGGAAATTTAAAGGAGCTTGAGCTATTACTAGATGAAATTGTGTCGTTTATGACCACTGAATCAACAGTTACCTCAGATTTATTACCAATGCATTTCCGTTTCAAAGTACAACAGCAGGACACAACTAATCACGAGCCGGAATTCTTTATGTTCCAACAACAGAATGATGTTATGCCACTCGATGCTTATTTGCGTGAAGCTGAATCATATTATGTGCAAAACGTCTTAAATTTATATGAAGGCAACATTACAAAGGCTGCTAGTGCACTTGGCATGAGTCGTCAAAACCTACAATATCGAATTCGAAAAATAAAAAATCAATAGTTATATTTGAATACAAAAAAACGAGGATACCTTCATATTTGAAAGCATCCTCGTTTTTTATCTCGCACAATAACAAGCAGCAATTATTTGTCTGTATCGAAAGCGTCAAATGCAAGCATAACTGCCAGTAAATGCGTGATTGGTGAAGACTATAATCAGTGGGGGATAAAGCCCCCCACTAAATCAACTATGCCTCGGCATAATTGGGGTCGGAAGCTTTAACCTCTTTCAGCGAATAGTTTGCTGAAAGAAGTTTAAGTTTCACTTTATTGACCTGACTGTTCGATCCAGTCCTGTAATTTATCTTTTAGGGAATTAAAACCATTCGCATCCGATTCATCTACACGGTCCTGCAATGATTTACGTGGTAGTACATCTTTTTTACGCAATGTAGTTGGGCGCTCCTGCAAAGCACGAATCGATAAACTAATTTTTTCGGCATCTTCATCGATTTCAAGTATCTTTACTTCAACCTCTTGCCCAACTGACAAAAATTCACTAACGTCCTTTACAAAGCCGTACGTAATTTCGGAAATATGTACAAGGCCTTGTGTATCTTCATCAAGCGCAACAAATGCACCATACGGCTGTATACCTGTAACTTTACCAGTCAACACGTCCCCTAATTCATATTTTTGTCCCATAACCTTTGCCCACTTTCTTTTTGTTTGCTACGTATATATCACCACAAATTATAACATAGGTGTATTAGTGGGGCAAAAATTCATACCATCAATCCGTGATTCCTGTTATGCGATAATTACCTTCTTTGTTTATTGATAATTTAATAAGAAATTGTCTACCATACTTATCCTGATACTCTTCAGAAACACGAACAGCAACCGTTGGATAGATACCATCATATTCACCTAATTGGCTAAAGATATTTAAACTTTTAACATTATCTAACAAACTTGTATTAATGTTCGTTCCTGGCATTAATATAGCTTTTTGTAAAGATTCGTCTCCAATAGTTATTGCATATAAATAAAGGGAAACCATATTTAATGGGCGTAATTGATCGATAAATGTTTCAGCATCGCTTTTTTTATATTGCTCATATATACTCTTTATTTGTGATTCATCAATACTTACAATCGTAAAATCACTATCATTAATATATCCTGCTGTTTCTTCTCGAGTTTGCAATATGATTGTCCAAATATCATAAGTTGATAACTGAGTTAAAGTATTTGAGCGATTGTTCTGTTGTAGTTCATGCAAAATTGTTGAAGCAGTTTTCTTCATTACTTCCCCGTACGTTCCATTAGCTACTTTTTGCAAGAAATCCATATAATCTTCACGAGGTTCCCCACCTTTTGTAAGAGCAGGATAGCTTGCAGTTCCTTTCAACAACACTAACCATGTATTTTCAAAACTTTGTCTTAAAACCTTGTAACTAGGTGAACCTGCGTTTACATCAGCTAGTAATGTACGCTCCATTAATTTTAATGATTTAGCGGTTTCTTCTCGTGTATACCTTAAATCATCTGCTAATAATAACTGTCCCTTTTCTAAATACTCAAAGTAACCAAAAATATCAGGATGCAATTTATTGATATTGGGTGGCGAAAATTCACCGTAAATCGGTGTTGCTTTAAAATAAAACGCCCCCTCTTCATTCACTTTCAATTCCATGAATTGATTATTTGCTGCCTTTATAATTGCCTTTAAATCTGAAGGAAAATTATTGGTATCTTTCGACTTCTTAAGGAGAGGTTCATATGGTTTAAGAAGATCACTGTAAAAGTTCTCTAATTCCAATACAGTTTCTTCATATAAGCGATATACCTCAAAAGATTCATCGAACGTTAAATTAGATTCACCAATGGTTTCCAAGGCTCTTCTTGGTGTCATTAATTTATTAAGTATAATTTCTTCATTAATTTTTAAAAACTGTACATCCTCTTCTTGTACATGAGAATTCCTCTTTGTATAGAACTCTAGTATGTAGTCAGCTTCTTTAATAAATTCAAACGCATTCAGTTCGTCAATAGTAACTTTTAACTCTCTTCTTATTTGTTCTTTTTTACTATTGTATTTTTTAGTTGTATTTTCAGTCCATTCTTTAATTCCAACTTCCTTTTTTTCTTCCTGAGAAATATCCTTTTTACTATTTACAAGTTCTGGTTTGTTAAACATATAAGATGAAACGAGCATACTCACGAAAAGTGCACTTGCCATGCTTGCTATCCAGACTGCTGGCTTTCGCCATCTTGAAGGGGGCTTTTGTGTTGTTACTGTTTCTAATGGTTGTTGTGTTGCATTTTCTGCCTCGATTTGTGCGAAAACGGCTTCTGGATCTAACTGTGGTTCCAAACGATTATAGGATTTTTTTAGAAGCTCCATTCGTTTTTCAAATTGTTTATCATCCATTTTCAACACTCCCCTCCTCCATTAACACCGCTTTGAGTTTTTCCTTTGCACGCAATAGACGAACTTTGACAGTTGCTAACGAAATATTTAGTACTTCCGCTATCTCCTCATACTTAAATTCATGGAAGTAAAATAATATGAGCGGATAACGATATTTTTCATCAAGTTCTTTAATAGAGTTATGTAATTGCCTATCCTCTTCAAAATTAAGGACATACTTTTCGGCGGAAGATGAGGGCGTTTGCTGCTGAGCACCTAGCCTCTCTTCCTTTGCTTGTTCCCGCTGCTCTTTGCGATAATAATCACGGGTTGCATTTAATGTAATTTTATAGAGCCATGTCGTAAAACGATCCTGTTTAAATTGATGTAAAAAACGATACAGCTTCACAAACACCTCCTGTGAAACATCCGCTAAATCATTACTATGTACGCCACATTGAAAAGCAAATTTTTCAACTGTTCGTTGATGTATTCGGATTAGCTCTATATAGGCGTCTTTGTCTCCTCGCTGAGCCCGTTCTATTAATTCAGTTTCAGTCACGGTCTTCCCCCCTTCGCACATGTAACGAATCATTGTTCCTAATTGTTACATATTTTTACTTATTAATAAAAAATACAAATATCTCGCTACATCAAAACAAAGCTACTAAGGCCTCGGATTTCGTTACTAAAACTATATACTGAACCACTAAAACACCCCTGTTTTACAAACAAAATTAAGATAAGAATTTCTATGAATCATTTACCTAAAATTTACTTTTTCGGGAGAATATTGCGATAAGATAAAGCTTTAATTTAAGGAGGGTTTAATTCCGTGTCTTCGAGAGATCAATTTACATCTAAAATTGGGTTATTTTAGCTGTCGCTGGAAGTTCTATAGGGGTTAGAGCTATGAGGAAGTTTCCTTATATGGCGGATACTAACGGCGGAAGTGTTTTTTATTATGTATTCTATGTTGCTATCTGATGTGAAACTTTTGCTCGATCTAGTTTCGACTATGTAGACTTTTTGACGAATAGTATTAGTATGCCAATTGGAGCCTTACTGATTTATCTTTGCAGGCTAAAGCCTTCCTCTAGTCAATTTTAAATATTTTAATTCGGTCTCCAATAGGGATATTTTTTTCCTCCAAAGGATCTTGCCTTTGTTTAAATAAAGGACCGTTAAAAAACGAGGTTGTCTCTAAATTGAAAGAGACAACCTCGTTTTCTATAGAAAAGCAAAAGCATCATTGCGCCCGATTCAGCTTTGTGCTTAGGCTTGATGTTGGTCATTCAGTCGTGCCACAGGACGTGGCGTTCTTAACTGAGTTCCTCTATTTCAGCGGATGTTTGAAAACCCTCTAAAAAGTTAAATAATGCATTTTGCTTCAAATTTTATCGCAATAAGCTTGTACGAAATGGCTACACAATCTTCAAATGGAATCCATTCTTCAAACGAATGCTCATATGATTCTTGAATAACCTTTGCAAGAGTTGATGGATCATCAATACCTTGCAATGCTGCTACAACATCTGCAGTTTCAGTATCATAATGATCTGGACCTAAGTGGAATGGATCCCACTCCTCTAGCAGACGTACGGCCGCTTGATTCATTTTTATATTTTCCAAAATACTCACCTATTATCCTTTTATCATACTCGTATGATACCATAGTAAATAAAAAAGAAAAGAGTGATTTACTTGTCTATTTTCGATCAAACTATTAAACGTCGTTGTACAAACTCTGTAAAATGGGACGCAATGGAAAATGTATATGGGCTACAAGATGCTTCAGATATACTACCAATGTGGGTAGCGGATATGGATTTTGCTGCTCCAGAAGCCGTATCAAAAACGCTGCAAGAACATGCTGCAAAAACTGTTTTTGGCTATAGCTTTGTTAGCGATAAAGCAGTGCAAGCGATCGTAGACTGGCAGCATGCACATCATGATTGGCACATTGACAAAGAATCAATTGTTTTCTGTAACGGTGTTGTTGCTGCTTTAGCAGATAGTATCAAGGCACTAACAAATCCAGGAGATAAAGTTCTTATTTCCTCACCTGTTTATCCGCCATTTTATAATATCCCGAAAAGTAATGGCCGAGAGATCGTTAGTTGTCCTTTAGTTGAAGAAGATGGCACATTTGTCTATGACTTTGAAGCCTTTGAACAAGCACTTGCTCAAAATGTGAAAGCCTACATATTGTGTAATCCTCATAATCCTGGTGGCTATGTATGGGATGAAGCTACATTAAAGGAAATCGTACGACTATGTGCAAAATATGATGTTATTATTATTTCCGATGAAATTCATTCTGATTTAATGTTGGATGGCTCAAAACATACACCATTAGCAAAAATCGCTGGTGATGAAATGGATCGTATTATTACGTGTATGGCACCGACAAAAACATTTAATCTAGCTGGGATTCAAGTCGCTTATATGATTGTAACGGATAAGAAAAAACGTAAGCTACTAGAGGCAGTTCATATGGCTAGTGGACAAGGCTCATTAAATACTTTTGCTTCTGTTGCACTTCAAACTGCTTATACAGAGGGTTCCCCATGGTTAAATGATATGCTTTCTTATATTTCAAATAATATGGACTATGTGATTGCTGAATTAGAACAATTACCTGGTATCCATATTAGAAAACCTCAGAGCACTTATTTACTTTGGATTGATTATCGAGAATTAGGACTTGATGAAAAAGAAATCATGAAACGCTTGCTGGAAAATGGCAAGTTAGCATTAGAGCCTGGGACAAAATATGGCGAAGAGGGTAGAGGCTTCCTGCGTATGAACGTCGCTTGCTCATTTGACACAGTAAAAGACGGTGTTCAGCGCTTTAAGCAAGTACTTCAACAATAGAAAGTAAATAGTGAAGGATATCTCAAGTTTTTCTGAGATATCCTTTTTTGTTGAGAAAATATAGCTCATATGGAGAATGATACGAGAAAAATGCCCCGCAATCCTTAAAGGCTGCGAGGCATCTGGTACAATCAATTATGATTCGGCATAATTGCATCCGGAATCGGCCGGAAGTTTTAACTCCGTTGGGTATTTAGTCACCCGCTGAATGCAGTTAAATATTTTGCTGATTGTTTGTATTATTTTTCTCTGAAAGAATACGTGCTTCGATTTCCTTTGATTTCATTTCTTGTTTCTTAGAAATCTTACGGAAAACAGTAAAGACAACAATACATAATATAAGCATGATTAAAAATTCAAAAGCTGCGGGAATGTAGCCTGATTTATCTTCTGGGATATATAAAAATTGATACATTAAATGTTTCATGTTTTACACGTCCTTACAATTATTATTCAAAAACTGTAATTGACTCGATTTTCACATCTTCTACTGGTTTATCACGGAAGTCTTTTTCTACATCTGCAATTTTGTCGACAATGTCCATTCCTTCAACAACATGACCAAATACTGTATGCTTATGATCTAACCAAGGAGTACCGCCATTTTTAGCATATGCTTCAATAATTTCTTCTGGGAAGCCAGCACCTTGTAATTGACGAAGCATATCACTTGGAAGGTGTTTCATTTGTACGATAAAGAATTGTGAACCATTTGTGTTTGGACCCGCATTTGCCATCGAAAGGGCACCGCGAAGATTAAATACGTTTTCAGAGAACTCATCCTCGAAAGAGTTACCCCAAATTGACTCGCCGCCCATACCTGTACCAGTTGGGTCACCACCTTGAATCATAAAGTCTTGGATTACACGGTGGAAAATGATGCCGTCATAGTATCCTGATTTTGCATGGCCTAAAAAGTTTTCAACAGTTTTTGGTGCATGCTCTGGGAATAATTTAATTTTGATGGCACCTAATGTTGTTTTCATTTCTACAAGTACTTCGCCTTCTAGTACTTCTGTTGTTAATTGTGGAAACATTGAAGTCTCTCCTTTAAATGTAAAATTTCAGTTTCATTGAAAATGATAGTACTATCATTTCTGACCTCATTTTAGTCTAACATACTTCTTAATGGTTTTCTTCACCAAAGTATTGACGATTTTTTGCACTTTTAATTTTTCAGCTTATCACCATCCGCAGTGTTGAATTCTCTTCCGACTGGGGCTTCCGTTAAGCCGCTTGGCCATTAAGTGGTTTTTTACGCGAAAGCGTAGCGTCAGCGGCACGATGTTGTTAGTACAGTACTGTTCTTCGGTTAAGAAATATTCTTTCATAATAACCCCCTTACTTTATTTTTTGATTGTTCATATATAACCTTGAATGACCATAAAATGGAAAATATCGGAATGAAGAAGGAAAAGTGGAATAGGATTATATGAATAATAATAGACAAAATGGAGGGATTGAATGAAATTTATTCAAAAAATAAGTGTAATTGGACTGTCGGTATGTATGTTGAGTATCGTTTTTTCATCTACCAGTATGGCAACAAAAATCGGTTCAGAAGAGCACCTGAATTCAGTAAATGAAAAAAATAAAAAAGAAGTTAATGATTACAAAAACGACTCCGCTAAAATATTAGCACAAGAAACAAAAACGGTAGTAATTGAAACAGAAAAAGAAGATAAATCATTATTAGAGCTAAAAACAAAAGAATTTGAAGAAAAAATGAAAATGGAACAAATAACCTTTATTGAAGAAGGCTTAAAAAAAGCAACAACGCTTCAAGATGTAGAAAAAGTAAAAAGTGAAGCAACCAACCTATTAACAAAAGAAAAAGAATTGTTTAAAGCAGAAAGTGAAAAATATGTAAAAACAAAAATTGATACGGAAAAAGTGAATTTAGCGATGATTTCAAGTTCATATAAGACGATTAAAGATGACTTTTTCACTTTTAATAAACACAAATTCTATTACTATGATGTCAATAAAAACGAATTTATTCCAAACAATAAAGTAAATAAAATAGAAGAAGTAAAAGAATTTGAAAAAAACCATATAGAAGATTCAAAAGTAAAAGATAATCCAATCAACACCTTAATCTTGTTCATTTTCCTTGCATTGTTATGTATTATTCCTCTTATGGTAAGTAACAGTCAAAAAAACAGAGCGTAAGCTTTCTTGATGCTAGTAGCGTTCGTTCCTCTGCCTGTTCGCTCCAGGATCTCATCTATGACGCTAACTACACTCCAATCAACTTATTCACAGAAACACATTGTTATCGACATCCGCCTTCCAAAGAGCAAAAAAGGATTTATACATAAACTGTGTGTGAATCCTTTTACTTTATTATCATGTCTAACCCCTTCACCAATCACTCTTAATAAGCTCTAACAAACGTCGTCTCCAACTTCATTATTATAAATACAAATAGGTCGTAACGCGTATTTGGAAACTATCCAAATTATGTTATTCTGTTGAATGACTCATATTTAGAGTGGAGGCACACATGAAAAAGGCTTTTGGTTTTTTTATCATTTTACTATCCTTACCTGTCCTTTGGTGGATTAGTACAAATATTAGGACAGAGATCAATGCAGCACAAGCGCATGAGGAGCAAATCGCCAGCGCTATTCATTTACCGGAAGTACAGCCACAGCTTCCAGTAACACTTATTGATCGAAACGGCAAAACATTTAGCGAGGAATATGTCGAATGGCGGCAACCTCTAACATTACAGGAAATCCCCAAAATTGCCCAGGAAATTTTTATTGCAAGTGAGGACGCTCATTTTTATGAGCATATCGGCTTTGACCTTAGTGCTATCATCCGTGCAGTTGTTGCTAACTCAAGTACAAATTCAACTTCTCAAGGGGCTAGTACTATTACACAACAGCTCGTTCGAATGCGTTATTTATCTGACGAAAAAACATATGAACGAAAATTAACAGAGATTTTTTACTCTCATGAGCTTGAGAAAGAATTTGATAAAGACGAGATTTTAACGATGTATTTAAATGAAGCCTATTTCAGCAATCAAGTTTATGGAATCGGTGGAGCAGCTACATATTATTTTCAAAAACCACTCCAAGAATTATCTATAGCTGAAATTGCATTTATTGCTGCCATTCCGAATAACCCGTCGCTTTATAATCCTTTAAAAAACTTTGAAAAAACAAAAGCGAGGCAGGAGCGGTTATTAGATACACTCGTAGCGAGTGGCGCTATAACAAAAGAAGATGCCATTACATATAAAGCTGAAACTATCACATTAAATGTCAAGAATAAAGCGCAAAGCTCCCCTATGTACAGCACGTATGTCCTACAAGAGCTTAGATGGTTAGTTGCAGAAAAAGAAGGTTATTCAGATCGACTTGCAAATTCACAAAGCGAGGAAGAGAAGAAAAAAATCAAAGCACAGCTAGACAATCGACTCAATGCATTATTCCAAAATGGATTAACGATTTATACCGCGCTTGATCCAGACAAACAAGCACATGATGAGAAAAAAATGACGGCAATTCTAGGCGCAGGTAAATTACAAGCAGCTGGAGCAGTTATTGATAATACATCCCGAGAAGTTGTTAGTCTTTATGCTGGGAAAAACTACGAAAAGTTTGGTTATCATCGGGCCTTTCAAGGTACACGTCAGCCAGGATCTGCCTTTAAGCCATTAGCTGTATATGCGCCTTTCTTTGAAACGACAGCACATACACCTGATTCTATCGTTAGTGGTGGCAGTTATTGTGTCGGTTCATTTTGTCCACAAAACTATGGAGGCTTTAAATACGGTGATGTACCGATTCGAGTAGCATTTCGAAATAGCTACAATACATCGGCTCTCCGTCTCTTTAACACCGTCGGAATTGACACAGCCTTTAGTTACTTAGATCGCTTTCATTTCCGCTCTATCGTGGCAAAAGACCATACTTATGCTGCCTCTTTGGGAGGTTTAACGTATGGTGTTACAGCACTTGAACTAGCGGATGCTTATACAAGTTTTATAGACGGCTCATACGTACTTGCCCATAGCATTCGTAAAGTAACAGCATCTGATGGCACGGAGCTTTACAGCTGGGATTCAACTCGCGATCAAATTTGGGCACCAAAAACAGTTAAATATATACGTTCAATGCTTGCAGATGTTGTTACCAAAGGTACCGCGCAAGGCGTTTATAGTAGAAGTAACTATGTCGGTGCCAAAACAGGAACAACTAACAACTATCGCGACTACTGGCTTGCCGGATTAAATGATGAGTACACTGCAGCAGTATGGCTTGGCTACGATAAGCCACAATCTATGGAGAGATTAGAAGCTTATAAGATTCATCACAAGCTATTTAATGTTTTACTGGAATAACCTAAAAGTTGATATGCATACGAACAATAGCAAAGCATCATCTTTATCCGAAATACCAAACCTTGCCATTGTAGATACGACGTAATATTTGTGCATGACAAATTGTACTCCCTGGCAAATTAGACATGATACTGAATAAGCACGAAATACATGTGGTTCTTCAACAGATGGAAAAGAAGCTTCGGAAAAATATGATAACAGCAATTATATTTTGTTAAACTTAAAGTGCAAAGCGAAAATTCCTCTCGTAATTTGTCTTGACAACAATTACGATGCTTGAGTTTTCGCTTTTTTCTATAGCAATGTAAAATTATTTAATCATTTAAAAAATCAACTATAAGTTATTGCAATCTCACAACAACTACGATATTGGTAAAATTTTGTATTTCTTTTGTTGAAATTTACATATTTTGGTGTTAAAGTGAATTTATCCGGATGAGTATTGGCTATAGCCAAAGATAAAAGTAATAAAAAAAAATGGACATTGATAAGTTAATGAAGGGTGGTATATAAGGTTGATGAAGAAAAAAACATTAATGACAATTTCTGCAGGTATTTTAACGACAAGTCTTTTAACAGGAGGAGCAGTAACTACTTTTGCAGATAATCCTTCAGAAAGTTTAGAACAAGAAGAAAAAAACGAAGTAAAACCATTTTTTGAAGTTATGGATCAACAAGGTTATGAACTCGAAGAAAAAAGCTTAGAAAATTATATTCAACAATTAGCTAAGCATGAAGGTAAAACTTATGAAGAAGTGGCAACTGAAATTTTTGAAGAGACTAAAAAAATTCATGCAAAATATTCAGATAGACCAATATACAACAACTTATTGGAAAATTCAATTCCAGATACAAATAATGCAATCCCGCTAACAAATGTTACAAACACATATTCAGTTACACCATCAGCAACTGATCCATCTATACAAGCACTAGCAAATGTTGATTTTTTAATGAAAAAAACAGATGTTTTAGTTAAAAATTACGCAAGTGTAACATATGGAGTAGACACAGTAATTTATAATTCTGGTTCATTTAGAGAAGTTGTATCAGTAGATGCTGGAACTGCATTTGTTTTACCAAGCGGGTCAGGTACTCATACTTGGTTGAACGGCTATCAAACAGCCTCTAAGGCTAGTAGTACTACAGTTACATTTAGAGCTACTGGTAACTTAGAATATGCAGTTAGTAAAAGTATTAGCGCTGGTTTCTCTGCAGCCGGATTCAGTTTATCCTCTACAAGCGGCAATACCGTTACCTATAGAAAATTCCATCAGATCGCACATACATTTTCTCTATATTAATTGATTAGAAATAAATCGAAAAAAGGGTTAAATTCATTTAAATACAGTATCTTAGTCTACAATTTATTTTGTGGACTTAAGATACTGTTTTTTGAAGCCTCTTATTGTTAGGCTCCTTTAGTTAAGAATTAAGTAAAGAAAGAATAAATGAACAAAATTTTATCTACAAAAACTCCTAAGATATTGATGGATAAATACAATTTTACAGAAAATGATATATAACTATTCGTTATCTCTAAGCCAAAACATGACCCTATTGCGATTTGGCGAATTATATTAAGAACTTTCTACAAAAATCAGGGTCACTTTTCCAAATTTGCGTAGAAAGCCATTATTATACGGATGACCAATTTGGTTAAGGGACGGAATCTTTCCTTTTTCGACAATTTCAATTTTCAATATTACATCAATTTTTATTTAGAAAGCATTTATATATTTAACAAAACAGGATGAATTTATTTACAATTGAATTACATATCATCATAAAGAAGGGAGAATGTAGCATGAAAAAAAAGTTATTTTTGTTTTTATTATTGTTAGGACTTTTATTAGGGGGATGTATTAAAAAAGACGAAGAAGGCAAATTTGTTATTGATGAAGTCTCTACATCAGCTTTGGAGAACGGAAAAAATTACTATATTATAACAACTATTAGATGGACTGGTAATGATAACGTGATCATCAACGATATTGACTTACTTCACGCTGAGTCTAACATTCAATATCAGTTTTATGCAGGTGAAAGTGGTAAAAAGCTAGGGGTATATAAACGAGACAAAGAAGATATCGGAGAATTAAAAGACATCAAAGATTGGACAATCGAAAAAGAAGGGGTCCTAATTATGTCATTCCAACTTGAAGATGTGAAAAAGAATCCTAAACGACAAATCAAAATTCTCTATACTGTCAATGATAAACAGCAAGAACAAATTATTGATTCAAGTACAATTCAAAATCTTTATACAACCGCAAAATAAATACTCTTAAGCACTTATGCACATTTGACAGACGCTGCAGATCCTAATGCAAGGATGTAACGCTTTAGTCAACGCGGCACTATCCCTTGAGAATGCAACAAAAAGTTATGAAATTACTAATGACAAAAGGCAACAGGATACAATCCCCTGTTGCCTTTTATGAATGAAATAAACGATTTGGTGCATTTAGTGAGCAAACGGTAAACTTGCTAAAATACCATTATACAATTTTAAAACAACATAAACTAATAGCGATAATAGTATAGTCCACATAAAAAGTTCAAATACTAATAAGCCAATTGTTCCACCCATCGACATAAAATGACTCATTTTATAGATAAGATAAATAAAGTAGATAAAAACGGTTAAGACAAAAATACCTACTAAAACGTAAATAAATTGAATAGCAAAGGCTGAACAGATTGCACCAACTAATAAAATGATGTATCCACCTCGTGCTTGATTCACTGTCGTACCATCATGATCCTTTGAGAAAAATAACATTCCTAACTCATGAATCGTTTCCCCTACTAATTTTAATGCTGAAAATAGCATAAAAAAGATTACAGCAAAGACAATTAGCAAGAATACACGGAGCTCAAAATCGGATAAAAACTCACGCATGCCGGAATACACACCGATTGCATGAAAAACTTGCAACGATTCACTTACTGCATACATTCCAAACGTCAAACTAAACAATAAAATTGTAATTAATGGTAGATAACCATAAATATAAGGGTTCTTCATAAATAATTTTTTTCCTCTATTATTATTGATAACTTCCTATTTATAATATATCCAAAGTTCTTCCATTACCGCAAGCTAAATCATATGAGTGCATATGCAATCCTACAAAAAGTGCGATATAATTAACATACTTATCTGCATAAAGGAGGATTTTTTTGTTACAAGTACTTTATATTTTCATTCCAATGCTTGCTGCAATATTTGTGCCACTTTTATATAAAAGCATTAAAAATATTCACACAGGCTGGTTTGTTCTTGCAGTACCTGCTACACTCGCGATTATTTACGCGTCTTATATCGGAAAAGTAGCAGATGGTAAAGTATTTCTTGAAGAGCTTCCTTGGATTCCATCGCTTGATATTTCCGTCGTTTCTTATTTAGATGGACTTAGCTTGCTGTTCTCATTGCTGATCACTGGAATTGGCTCATTGGTCGTACTTTACTCTATTTTTTACTTAGACAAACATAAAGAAAAATTACATAATTTTTATGTTTACCTATTATTATTTATGACCGCAATGCTAGGAGTAGTACAGTCAGATCATTTAATTACACTGTACTTCTTTTGGGAACTAACATCTATTTCATCATTTTTACTGATCGGCTATTGGTATGCTCGTGATGCCTCTCGCTTTGGTGCACTTAAGTCAATGATGATTACAGTCGGTGGCGGCTTGATGATGTTAGGAGGATTCATCCTTCTTTATTTAATGGGAGGAACGTATTCAATCCGTGAACTTATTGTAATGGCACCTAGCTTAGTGCAGCATCCCTTGTTCACTTGGTCGCTCGTTTTAATACTGCTAGGAGCGTTTACAAAATCTGCCCAATTCCCATTCTACATTTGGTTACCAGATGCAATGGAAGCGCCAACACCAGTAAGTGCATACCTCCACTCTGCAACAATGGTAAAGGCAGGTATTTATTTAATTGCACGTTTCACACCAATTTTCGCTGTTTCTGAGCTTTGGGTATGGCTCGTAACAAGCGTAGGTATTTTAACGTTATTTTGGGGTTCATTCTTTGCTATAAAGCAAACAGATTTAAAAGGAATCCTTGCTTTCTCCACAGTGAGTCAGCTTGGACTTATCATGTCTTTGCTCGGCGCTAGTGCTTTAGCGTTTCATGGCAATGGGACTACAGATACTATTAAATTTGCTGCCTTTGCGGCAATCTTCCATCTTATCAACCATGCAACGTTTAAAGGAAGCCTATTCATGATTGCAGGCATTGTCGATCATGAAACAGGTACACGTGATATTCGTAAGCTCGGTGGATTAATGAGTATTATGCCGCTTAGCTTTACAGTAGCGGCTATCGGAAGCTTATCAAT
This sequence comes from Lysinibacillus sp. NPDC095746, assembly GCF_044763535.1. NCBI lineage: Bacteria > Bacillati > Bacillota > Bacilli > Caryophanales > Bacillaceae > Lysinibacillus > Lysinibacillus sp. NPDC095746. The sequence goes on along the minus strand of NZ_JBIWGL010000010.1, from coordinate 117,059 downwards.
GGCTGGTCTACCGCCATTTAACGGCTTCTTAAGTAAGGAAATGTTTTTAACTGCTATGCTTGCACTGCAAAATTTCGATTTTTTAGGCTTCGAAACATGGGGAGCACTCTTCCCGATTGTCGCTTGGATTGCTAGTATATTTACATTTGTCTATAGCTTCTATTTTGTTTTCAGAACATTTACTGGTACATATAAACCAGAAAAATTACCTCATAAACCACACGAGGCACCGATTGGTATGCTAATTTCACCGATGATTTTAGCAGCATTAGTCGTAACAATATTCTTTATTCCGAACCTAGTTGGTGATACCTTTGTAAAACCAGCCGTACAAGCTATTCAGCCATTCTTATATGATTCACCAAAGGATATTGATATTCACGTGGCTGCTTGGCATGGTGAAATTACTCCCGAATTAGTCATGACATTTGGCATCGTAATTGTTGGGGTTCTATTGTTTGTAGCATTACCGAAATGGCAAGTTATTTATCAAAGATTCCCGAAATCTTTAACGTTAAATAATGCATACGACAAGATTATGCTCGGACTAGATGTTGGGTTAAATCGCGTATCACGTCTTTATATGACGGGCTCTATGCGTCACTACCTGCTGTATATGTTTAGTAGCATTGCGGCGATTGTAATCGGTTCTTTATTTGTGAAGAATGCTTTTACAGTCTCCTTCCAAGACATTTCACCTATTCGTCCTTACGAAATCATTTTAGTTGTAGTGTTAGTCATTGGAACAGCCATTACAATTTTGGCAAAGTCACGTTTAACAGCTATTATAGGCCTTGGTGCTGTGGGCTACACAGTAGCATTATTCTTCGTTATTTTTAATGCTCCTGATTTAGCATTAACACAGCTTGTCATTGAAACAATTTCTGTTGCGCTATTTTTACTAGCGTTTTATCATCTGCCGAAGCTGGGAAAACGGGAAGAGCGCATGAGATTCCAATTAAATCGCGCGATTGTTTCCGTTGCTGTTGGTGTTATGGTTACGCTTGTAGCACTGTCTGCACATTCACAAAAATTGATTCCGACTATTTCGAAATATTATGAGGAAACCGTTTATTCAAAAGCAGGCGGTGGAAACATTGTCAATGTTATCTTAGTAGACTACCGTGGCTTTGATACATTATTTGAAATTACAGTACTAGCTATTGCTGGAATGGCCATTTTAGCAATGATAAAGCTACGCATGAATAGAAAGGAGAAAACACATGAAAACAAATGATGTCATTATACAATTTACAACAAAAATTGTATTCTTCATTATTTTCTTCTTCTCCATTCATATTTTTCTCGCTGGTCATTACACACCTGGAGGCGGCTTTGTTGGTGGACTTTTAACATCGAGTGCGATCGTGCTCTTAGTCCTTGCCTTTGATTTAAATACGGTTCGTAAGGTTTTACCTATAAATTATACGTATTTAACTGCAATTGGCTTACTTCTAGCACTCGCAACAGCTGCTTTCCCAATGTTTGTAGGTAAACCGTTTTTTACACATTTCTTTGATTATTTCGATTTACCGCTTCTAGGCAAACAGTCATTACACACGGCTATGCTTTTTGATAGCGGTGTCTATTTGGTTGTTGTCGGCGTTACGATGACCATTATTCAAACGATTGGGGAGGATGAATAATGGAAATATTGATGGCGTTTGTCATAGGCTTTCTATTTATGGCAGCGATTTATTTAATCTTATCCAAAAGCTTATTGCGTATTATTATCGGGACAGGTCTTTTAAGTCATGGCGCTCATCTTCTCATTTTAACGATGGGCGGGCTAGGTGGAGAAGCACCACCTGTTTTAAAGGAAGGGGCAAAAACTTTTGCAGACCCATTACCACAAGCGCTTATTTTAACAGCGATTGTTATTAGTTTTGGGGTAACAGCTTTCTTCTTAGTCCTCGCATATCGTTCTTATCAGGAGCTCGAGACAGATGATATAAGCTTAATGAGAGGAAGTGATGAGGATGAATAACTTCCTTCTACTGCCAATTATCATTCCATTTTTCTTCGGTATGATTTTAATATTCGGGCAAAAAAACTTAAAATATCAGCGTTCATTCGCATTACTTGGTATAGGTCTCGCACTTATATCAGCCATTTCACTGCTTATAAAAGTGAAAAATGATGGTATTCAAATGGTAACGTTCGGGAATTGGCCTGTGCCGTATGGCATTACGATGGTTTCTGATATGGTATCTGCATTGCTTGTCACTACAACGCTGCTGATCACCTTCTTTGTTGTTTGGTATGGCTTTGGTTCCATCACAAAGGAACGTGAACGCTTCTTCTATTATCCTGGCATTATGTTTATTTTAACTGGGGTTAACGGGGCATTTACGACAGGCGATATTTTTAACCTGTTCGTGTTCTTCGAGGTTTTGTTAATGGCCTCTTATTTGCTTATCGTTCTTGGGGGCGAAAAAGGACAGCTTAAAGGTTCCATTAAATATATTTTAATTAATGTTATTTCATCTGCTTTATTTGTTATTACAGTTGCCTTCCTTTACTCTGTAGTAGGCACATTAAACATGGCAGATATTGCAGTAAAAATGGCTGAAATTAATCAGCCAGGTATCGTTACGGTTATAGCTGTACTATTTTTAATGGTATTTGGGTTAAAAGCGGCTATTTTCCCGCTATACTTCTGGCTACCAACTTCTTATGCAGCAGCACCTATACCAGTGCTAACGCTATTTGGTGCACTTCTAACAAAGGTGGGCATTTATGCGATTACTCGAACATATACATTGTTCTTTGTTCATGATTTATCGTATACACATGATTTACTGATGGCATTAGCAGTTGCAACCATTGTTGCGGGCTGTATTGGTGCACTTGCCTACCACGATGTGAAGCTCATCATTATCTATAATATTGTCATAGCTGTAGGTGTTATTTTATTTGGTGTTTCTCAAATGAATGAAATCTCCCTAAAAGGTGCAATGTTTTATTTAATCCATGACATGCTAATTAAAGCAGCGCTCTTTATGTTAATAGGGATCGTCATCTACATTACTGGCACATCTGATTTACGAAAAATGGGCGGTCTTATGAATAAATATCCTGCTCTTGGTTGGTGCTATTTAATTGCAGCATTTGGTTTAGCAGGGATCCCCCCTCTTAGTGGCTTCGTTGGAAAGCTGTTGATTGTACAGGGCGGATTTGAAGCAGGCAGTAAATGGAGTAGTATTTTTATTTTAGCTTCATCACTTCTCGTTTTATTATCGGTTATTCGTATTTTCCTTTATGCTTTCTGGGGTGAAGAAAAAGAAACAACGGGTACTGTCGATAAAAAAGTCTACTATACACTATTTGCGCCTACCGTTCTTTTAGTGCTCATTACTGTAGCGTATGGTGTAGGCTCTGAATGGATTACCCCATTTATGAACGATGCGGCAAAACTATTAAGTGATCCATCTATTTATATAGATGCTGTAATGAAGGAGGATTAGAGATATGGCATTTCAAATTATTTTAAATGTTGTACTTGCCTTCGTTTGGATGTTCCTTTCTTCTAATTACACAGCAACAGGCTTTATCATTGGGTTTATTCTCGGTATTATATTGCTCATTATTATGCGTAGATTTTTTACTACCCGTCTTTACGTCTACCGCATATGGGCAATCATTAAGTTGACATTACTCTTTTTAAAGGAGTTAGTGTTAGCGAATGTACAAGTTCTTCGAGTGGTATTAAAGCCTAAGTTGGATATGCAACCTGCGTTCTTTGCCTATCCGACTGTGTTAACACAAGAATGGGAAATTACATTATTATCGAGTCTCATTACGTTAACACCTGGTACTGTAGTAGTGCACGTATCTGATGATGCAAAAACTTTGTATGTACATGCGATTGACATGAGTGATGTCGATGAAGCAATTACAGCAATTCGAGATTCATTTGAAAAAGCGATTTTGGAGGTGAGTAAATCATGACAACATTTATTATTGCTTCGATTGTAGTGATTTGCTTATCAATGATTGCAGTCATTTATCGAATGGTTAAAGGTCCTTCTGCATCCGATCGTGTAGTAGCATTGGATTCATTAGGTGTATCAGTCATCTCGCTCATTGCACTGTTTTCAGTATTGGTTGAAACAAGCTTCTTCCTGGAGATTATATTACTGTTAGCGATCTTATCGTTTATCGGTACGGTTGCTTTCTCTAAATTCATAGAGAAAGGAGATATCATTAAACGTGACAATTCTCGCTAATAGTTTAGTTATCTTTTTTATTTCTGTAGGGGTGCTATTTATTGTCGTGACAGCCATAGGTCTTGTCCGTTTACCTGATTTGTACACACGTGCGCACGCTGCTTCAAAAAGTGCAACGCTTGGTGTCATGTGCGTACTTATCGGCGTATTCTTTCACTTCTGGCTTATTGAAGATCACTTTAATCCACGCATTTTGCTTGGTATACTATTCCTGTTCATCACAGGTCCTGTTGGAGGGCATATTATGACTCGCTCCTCGTACATTGCTGGTGTAAAGCCTTGGAAAGGCACAATACACGACGAGCTGGGACCTGAAATTGATCGGATGAAAAAGGAACAAGGCATAAAATAACTTTTCCAAAAAAGTTGGCCAATGAATAAACTTCATTGGCCACTTTTTTTAGTTATTTGATAGCATAAAAAATTCCTTCTCTAAGCCAATGCCTTCCCAAAAGTTTAGTGCTAGGTCATTTTCTAAATCTACATAAACATTTACTACAGTAGTATCATGTTCGTCATTAAACCAATGTACTAAATCATCTACTAGACGTTTAGCAACCTTCTGTCTTCTATACACTGGCACTACATAAATCTCGTCTATTTGACCATAGTTCATATCGAAAATAAAATCCTTTTTGATCGAAGCCATCCCAAAACCCATCATTGCATTATTTTCATCAGTTGCTATATAAATGGCCCCATATTTTGATTGAATATATTGTTCTAGTTGTTCTTGAATACCCTTCCTTTCACTCTCCCCTAATTCACAATCTGCAGTTTCTATGGCATTTTCATTCCATAGCTCCAATATTTCATATAATAATTTTTGGTTTACAACATCCTCCGTTAATCGTTGAATATGTATGCTCATTTCTTCATCTCCTATAACATATGATGACTTAATCATCCCACAACATATGGAATAATTCTATAATAAATAGGTAAATCTACCATTTAAAAAAATCTGCTTATCATAAGTAAGCAGATTCTTTAAGAAAACAGATTTAGTATATATATCCTTTTGAAGTTAATATGTCTGTGAGCTGGTCAACGCATTCTTCGATAGAATAAAGTTCTGTGTCTAAAATAATTTCTGGATTTTTCGGTTCTTCATAGGGTGCGCTAACCCCAGTAAAGTTTGGAATTTCCGCATTACGTGCTTTTTTATAAAGACCTTTTGGGTCACGTTTTTCACACGTTTCTACCGAACAATTCACATATACCTCTATAAATTCGCCTGTTTCCACAAGCTCACGAACAACTTGACGATCTTCTCGATAAGGTGAAATAAAAGCAGTTAGAACAATTTGTCCATTCTCCACAAAAAGCTTAGATACCTCTCCAATACGTCTAATATTTTCTTTTCGACCAGCTTCATCAAATCCTAAATCCTTATTTAAGCCATGGCGAACATTATCACCATCTAAGACGAATGCTTGATGGCCACGTTCAAAAAGTCGGCGTGCAAATGCGTTTGCCACAGAAGATTTCCCAGATGCTGATAAACCGGTGAACCATAAAATAAAACTTTGATGCTTGTTTTGTGTGCGACGCTCCTCTTTCGTAATGGAAGCTTCATGCCAAACGATATTTGAACTCACTTTAAAACCTCCTTACGCATTCCTTTAATTAGTACATCCACAACCTCTTTTCGGCTAAATGTACTTGGAGGCAATTCGCCGTTACGTAACATTTCACGTACCTTGGTACCCGATAAAATAACATGCACTGAGCTATCATGTGGACATGTTTTCGTCGTTGCCATGCCCTCACATTTGTTGCAGTAGAAACTATGCTCAAATTTTAATGGAATAATTCCTAATTCATCTTCCGTAAATTGTTCAAAGATTTTTTGTGCATCGTATGTGCCATAGTAATCACCAACACCTGCATGGTCACGCCCAACGATAAAGTGCGTACAGCCATAATTTTTTCGTACAAGTGCATGGAAGATAGCTTCCTTTGGGCCTGCATAACGCATTGCAGCTGGAAACACACCTAATTGCACGCGATTTTCAGGATAATAATTTTGTAGTAAAACTTCGTAACTTTCCATGCGAATGGCAGCTGAAACATCGTCTGATTTTGTTTCTCCAACTAGTGGATTTAAAAATAATCCATCAATTGTTTCAAGAGCCGCCTTTTGAATATATTCATGTGCTCGATGCACGGGATTCCGTGTTTGGAAGCCTACAATTGTTTTCCAGCCCCTTTCTGCAAAAAGCTGGCGTGTTTCAAACGGATCGAATGAGTAGGCTGGGAACTTTTGCTCTAGACGTTTTACTAATGTAATTTTTCCACCTACATAAATACTTGGGCGTTCATGCATCTTTTTAACACCGGGATGCTCAATATCCTCCGTGCCGTATATTAACAACGCCTCTTTCCGTTTATTTGGCTCATAAATATCAGCAACTTCAATAACGCCATAAACAGCATCACCATATACTAATTTCGCCTCATCACCGGACTGCAATGTTGCAGCTACATCCTTTGCGACAGGTAATGTAATCGGAATACTCCATACCACGCCTGACGCTAAACGTGTATGTTCAACAACTGATTCATAATCCTCCTGTGTTAAAAAGCCTTCAATTGGGCTATAACCACCGATAGCAATTAACTCTAGATCACTAAGCGCAATGGCATCAAGCTCAATAACTTTATTTATATGCGTTACTTCCTTCTCTGGATTAAAGGCTTGCACTAATAGTCCACCATGTGGTTGTAAACTCATCGAAATCCCCTCCTAGATCTATTGAATTACTTAGTTTTATTTGCATATTTTTTTAATTTTTAGCCTTGGGCAAATTGAGGCTTCTGCGATTGATTAACTTCTTTTCAGAGGTAATCGGTAATTCCTCTGATTGGATCAGCTCCCCTTCAAATGTGATCGGTTCACGTCTGATTGGATTAGCTCCTATAAAAATAATCGGCTGTCTCTCAAGTAATCCGGTATTTATATTCCTTCACCCGCATCGTATATGGAGCGCTCTTCTTCACGCATTGTTCGCATTAAGCTGATGACACCCAGTGTTCCAACAATGATACTGCCAATTAATACGATGGCATAGACATCTTTCTCTAAAAATAGTTGTATTAAAAAATAGGAGATGGCTAAAGAAAGGATTGGTGAGACTATCCAAATTCGAATTATTTTTTTCACAATATGCTTATGGAAAATTTGTCTCCCGTTTTTAGCCATCCCCATCCCGATAATCGAAGAGGATGTTACTTGTGTTAACGGTACGGGAAGCCCAAAGATAGAACTTATACCGACTAGTAGTGCACCTGTACTCGATATTAATATCCCTTCTGCCTTTTCAAAGCGCATTATTTTTTTACCGTTTGTTTCAAGCACCCGTTTTCCTAGTAACAACGCCCCAAGCGCCACGAATGCCCCACCAAGCAATATTCCAGTTGTTACAGGCATCATTCCTGCACCAACAAGAGGTCCAACTGCATTTGCTACATTATTCATCCCTGCTGAAAAGGCTTCAAAAAATCCTGCAAACACAAGGAGAAACGTTAATATTGGATGATCTTTTAACAAACCATTGACTCGTAATTTATACAGCCATTTTCCAAAGACAAATGCAATGACAAACGCCACGATTGGCACTATTACCCAAAATGATGCTATCACAAGCAATGATTTAATATATAGCACTTTATAGGCAATCCCTACACCTACAACTGCTCCTACTGTCACTTCACTTGTCGATAATGGGATGCCTAAAAGATTAGCGATAAATAGTGAGCTTGTCGCAGAAATCAAAATAATTATGACAATCTTTACTGTAATGTACTCCTTTGGCATGATACCGGCGCTTATTGTTTTTACGACCTCCCCACCTCCAAGAAATGCTCCTGTAAAAACACCCACAGAACAAATGAGCAGTGCTTGCCAAGCTTTTTTGATGGCACCAGCCCCATAAGCAACTCCCATTGAGGCAGCTGCTCCACTAGCACCTATATTCATCGCAAAAAATAAACTGATCGCTATTGCTACATATTCAAGCATGGCAAAACTCCCTTACCCATGTAATCCACACTCCGTTTTACCAGATCCCTGCCATCTGCCTGAACGTAAATCATCCATTGTAAATACTGGTTTTGTACAATGCTCACAGCCAATGCTTGGATAGCCTTTATCATGCAACGGATTGTATGGCAAATTATGCTTTGAAACATACCGCCAGACATCTTTCCATGTCCAATGAATGAGTGGACAAATTTTAATAGATTTAAATTTATCGTCAAGATTGATAAAGTTCATATTTTGTCGGGTTGGTGATTGTTCACGACGCAAACCTGAAATCCAAGCCTTTGCTCCAGCTAACGCTTCATGTAACGGCGCAATCTTGCGAATATCGCAGCATTTATTTGGATTAGACTTCCATAATTCATCACCGAATTCAGTTGCTTGTTGTTCGAGTGTTAGTGCTGGTTTTTGCATAATAATGTTCAGCTGCGGATATTTATCTTTTACTTTATCAATCGTTTCATATGTTTCCTTAAAATGAACATCTGTATCTAAAAAGATAATCTTCGCATTAGGCTTTACCTTTGAAATAAGGTCAATCAAGACAATTCCCTCAATCCCAAAGCTACATGCATAGACGATATCCTCACCATATTCAGCATAACTCCACTGCAAAACCTCTAGTGCAGCCTTATACGTTTCGTCTACCTGAAAATTCAATGTTGGCTCATGCCAAGTTGCATATGTTAGCATATAATCCTCCTTATAACGTAAAAGAGGCGTTCTAACGAAAGACATATTTATAGACATGTCTTTGTTAAAACGCCTCTAGTTTGACTAGCCAGCTCATTATTTAATTTCTTTCAACTACAGAAACCTCTATAGGTGTTGAGATGAATGCAGTTTTAGTCACTTATTAGCGAGTGTCCAACACTACTTCAATCTACAATCATTTTTCCTTATTACCAAATATATACTAAAGTACACCTAGTAGTCAACTAGGCTTTCAGAAAAAAATTCATTTCAATGAGCCTACATTTTACATTGCATTCTCGTATATAATGATGGTCAAAAGCCAAATTTTTAAATTCCTTGTTGACTAATAGGAAATATATGTTTAATGTATAACTAAGCTTTGAACCAAACCAATATAAAATGCTGATCAGAGTATCTGAAGGCCATCTACTTATGACGATTATACATCGTACCGGTAGATGGCCTTTTGTAATCTCTAGACAAAAAAGGAGCGATTTTTTATGAAAAAAAGGAAATATTTTCTCCAATCGTTAGCACTTTTATCTACATTAGCTCTACTATTAACCGGTTGCGGCAGTAGCTCTTCAGAGAAGAATACAGGGGCTCAGGAATCCAAAAAACCTGTAGAACTATTAAATGTATCCTATGATCCAACACGTGAGCTTTATGAGGAATTCAACAAAGATTTTATAAAAAAATGGAAGGATGAAACTGGTCAAGATGTAACGATAAAACAATCACATGGAGGCTCTGGTAAACAGGGGCGAGCTGTAATTGATGGTCTAGAGGCAGATGTTGTTACGCTAGCACTAGCTTACGATATTGATGAGATTGCACAAGCTCGAGGCCTATTAAATAAAGATTGGCAAACAGAATTTGAAAATAACTCAACACCTTATACATCGACTATTGCCTTTTTAGTACGTAAAGGCAATCCAAAGGGTATTAAAGACTGGAATGATTTAATTAAAAATGATGTATCTGTCATCACACCAAATCCTAAAACATCTGGTGGTGCACGTTGGAATTATTTAGCCGCTTGGGCCTATGCAGGGAAATTATATAAAAATGATGAGGCAAAAATAAAGGAATTTATGAAAGCTCTCTATAGCAATGTAGAAGTACTAGATTCTGGTGCACGCGGTGCGACAACAACATTTGTTGAACGTAAAATTGGTGACGTCTTAATAGCATGGGAAAATGAAGCACATTTATCGCTCAATGAATTGGGTGACGAGTTTGATATCATTACACCTTCTTTAAGTATTTTAGCCGAGCCACCTGTCGCAATCGTTGACAAAATCGTTGATAAAAAAGGCACACGTGAAGTAGCAGAGGCTTATTTAAAGTATTTATATAGTGAACGGGGTCAAGAAATTGCTGCAAAAAATTACTATCGACCACGAAATGAAAAAATTCTAGCAAAATATCAAGAGCAATTTCCAAAACTTGAACTCGTTTCAATTGATGATTTTGGTGGTTGGGCAGAAGCACAAGCGAAGCATTTTAAAGACGGTGGTACATTCGATGAAATTTATGTACCTCAATAAGGAGGCATGTCATGAGTATTTTAACTGTAAATAAAACGACACGCCGCATTATTCCAGGTTTCCACCTTTCACTTGGCTACACTATGTTATATGTTAGCTTGCTAGTCTTATTGCCACTATCTATGATTTTTATTCATACAATGTCCTTAAGCTGGGCAGAGTTTGTTGATATAGTGACCGCTCCTCGTGCTACTGCTTCTTATAAGGTAAGCTTTAGTACAGCGTTCACTGCTGGTTTACTAAATGTTATTTTTGGCACTATCATAGCTTGGGTGCTTGTGCGCTATCACTTTCCATTTAAACGAATCATTGATGGACTTGTCGATTTACCCTTTGCTTTGCCTACTGCTGTGGCAGGAATTGCTTTAACGTCACTCTATGCGCCAAATGGTTGGATTGGTCAATTTTTTAATTTTAAAATTGCCTATACGCCACTCGGCATTATCATTGCTCTTACATTTATCGGGCTACCATTTGTCGTCCGTACTGTGCAGCCTGTTTTACAAAATATTAGTACCGAGGTTGAGGAAGCCTCTGCAAGTCTTGGAGCAACTCGTTTACAAACCTTTCGTAAAGTTATTTTTCCAGAGCTTGCTCCTGCCATTTTAACAGGTTTTTCATTAGCATTTGCACGTGCATTAGGAGAGTACGGTTCTGTTGTTTTTATCGCCGGCAATATGCCGATGAAGACTGAAATTACGCCATTAATTATTATGACTAAGCTCGAGCAATATGACTATGCTGGTGCAACCGCTATTGCAGTAGTAATGCTTGTCACTTCCTTCATCCTACTATTTAGCATTAATTTTATACAATGGCTGGTAAATCGTCGCTTTGTACATTAGGAGGTATTTATGGAACAGTCTACATTTATACAGCAAGTTGCTCCTGTAAAAAATAATGCAGTGACAAAGTCCGCTGCCTTACAAGAGCCTCGCTTTGTCCGATATACGCTAACTTTTATTGCGCTAGCTTTTTTAGCATTTTTCATTGTACTGCCACTAGTATCAATTTTTTTTACCGCCTTTCAAAAAGGGGTAGACGTATATGTAGCAGCTATCACACATCCAGATGCATTGGCAGCTATAAAATTAACTTTAACTGTCGTCGCGATTGCAGTACCATTAAACGCAATCTTTGGCGTTATGGCTGCTTGGGCTTTAACAAAGTTCAACTTTAAAGGAAAAAATCTATTACTGACAATCGTCGATCTCCCTTTTGCAGTATCTCCTGTTATTGCGGGTTTAGTATTTATTTTGTTATTTGGCTCACAAGGACTATTTGGGGATTGGCTATTTGACCATGACATTAAAATTGTTTTTGCGCTACCTGGTATTATCCTTGCTACTGTCTTTGTTACATTGCCTTTTGTTGCACGGGAGCTTATTCCTCTTATGCAAGCACAAGGCACTTCTGAGGAGGAGGCGTCCATTTCACTTGGTGCCAATGGTTTTAAAACATTTTGGCATGTGACATTGCCAAATATCAAATGGGGCTTATTATACGGTCTGATACTATGTAATGCTCGGGCAATTGGTGAATTTGGTGCCGTTTCTGTCGTATCAGGGCATATTCGAGGAATGACAAATACAATGCCCCTTCATATTGAAATTTTATACAATGAATACCAATTTGCAGCAGCCTTCGCCGTTGCTTCACTGATGAGTGTGATCGCCATTATGACACTTATCGTTAAAGATATTATTGCTTGGAAATCCAAATCCGTTTAAAGGAGGTATTGTCAGCATGAGCATTCAAATTAACAATGTATCTAAAAAATTCGGTTCCTTTCAAGCTTTAGAAGATGTTTCACTTCATATTCAATCAGGGGAACTGGTTGCCCTTCTCGGCCCATCTGGTTCTGGCAAAACTTCCTTACTACGCGTTATTGCTGGACTTGAAACGTCAGATGTTGGCGAGATTTTATTTGATGGTCAATCGATGATAGATCGGCATCCAAAGGAGCGAAATGTAGGCTTTGTATTCCAGCATTATGCCCTTTTTCGCCACATGACAGTTTTTGACAATGTCGCTTACGGTCTTAAAGTACGCCCCCGTAAAACAAGACCGTCTAAATTAGAAATAAAGAGCAAAGTGATGGAGCTTCTACGACTCGTCAAACTAGATAATTTTTCTGATCGTTACCCAACTCAGCTATCAGGTGGGCAACGTCAGCGTGTTGCGCTTGCTAGAGCTCTCGCAGTGGAGCCCAAGGTGCTTCTATTAGATGAACCTTTTGGAGCACTGGATGCTAAAGTGCGCAAGGAATTGCGTCGTTGGCTTCGAAAGCTTCACGATGATTTTCATATTACAAGCATTTTTGTCACACACGATCAGGAAGAGGCACTTGATGTTGCAGACCGAATTGTCGTAATGAACAACGGCAAGATAGAGCAAATTGGTAGTCCAGACGACGTATACACAAACCCAAAGAGTCCTTTCGTGTATGATTTTTTAGGTAATGTAAATCTCTTTAAAGGACGGTTACAAAATGGTATGCTCCTGCATGGTGAATTTGCGATTGATGTACCTGGTGTACTAGAACATCCAGAGGGTCATGCAGTAGGCTATGTACGTCCCCATGATATTCATATTGAGAAAACTAACAAATCTGGCACCGTCCCCGTCAAAGTTAGCCATATTCATTTGCTCGGACCTATCGTGCAGATTGAGCTGCGTCGTGAAGATATAGATGAATTTTTAGAGGCAGAACTGACTAAGGAGCAATTTACTAATCTTCAGCTTAAGGTTGGTGACCATGTATTTGTCAAACCAAAGCAATTAAAAGTTTTTATCCCAGAGGACTTTTCCATTTAAAAAAGCCGTGTAGCAATTTCTTTGCTACATGGCTTATTTTATTTATGATGAAAATCTCGTCCGTCGTAAACAGCTGTTACATAACCCGTACGTATAACAAAATCACCGAAATGCTCGCCCTCTAGACGTTCCTTCGCATAGTGTAGAAGGATTGGACGAAGCTCCGTCAATATTTCCTCCTCACCTATATTTTCACGGTATATTTTATTAAGACGATCACCAGTAAAGCTTGCGCCTAAATACATATTATATTTCCCTGGACCTTTACCGATAAAGCCAATTTCAGCCATTGCTGCACGAGAACAACCATTCGGACAGCCTGACATACGAATAACAATTTCTGTATCATTTAAGCCTGCTTCATCGATGATTGTTTCAATTTTTGTAATAAGGGAAGGCAAGTAACGCTCTGCTTCTGCCATCGCTAAACCACATGTTGGTAACGATACGCAAGCAATCGAATTACGACGCAAGGCAGAATAGTGTGCACCATCTGTAAGCTTGTATTGCTCAATAATAGCAGCGATTTTTTTCTTCTTTTGCGGCATTACATTACTAATCATTAAATTTTGGTTTGGCGTTAAGCGGAAATCACCCGTATGCACCTTCGCAATTTCTCGTAATCCTGTTAGTAGTTCATAATTTTCAAAGTCCTTAATACGACCATTTTGAATAAATAATGTATAATGCCATTGGCCTCCTGCACCTTTTACCCAGCCAAACTCATCACCTGTACGATCAAAGGTAAATGGACGCGCCTCCTGAAAACCCCAGCCTAGACGACGTGTTAGTTCTTCGTTAAACCATTCAAGTCCTCTAGCGTCAATGGTATATTTAAAACGTGCATTTTTACGCACCGAACGATTTCCATAATCACGCTGAATCGTAATAATTTTCTCCGCCGTTTCCAATAGTTTATCAGGTGTAATAAAGCCAATTATACGTGCAAGCTGTGGGTATGTTTCATGATCGCCATGTGTCATGCCCATCCCTCCGCCAACTGCTACGTTAAAGCCTATTAGCTTACCCTCCTCAACAATTGCAATTAACCCTATATCTTGTGAGAATACGTCCACATCATTACTTGGTGGAACAGCAATACCAATTTTAAATTTACGTGGCAAATATTGCGCACCGTATATAGGTTCAATTTCTTCATCCTGAGTGTCAACTACCTTTTCACCATCTAGCCATAGTTCATGGTAAGCCTTTGTTCTAGGTAATAAATGCTCACTTAATTTTACAGACCAATTATAGACTTCCTCATGTAATGCGGATTGATTGGGATTTACATTACACATGACATTACGGTTCACATCTCCGCAGGCAGCAAGCGAATCTAATAACACCTCATTAATTTCCTGCATATATTTTTTAACGTTCCATTTTAAAATGCCGTGCACTTGGAATGCCTGACGTGTCGTTAATTTTAAGGAGCCGTTACCATACTTTCTTGCCATTTCATCCATTACTAGCCATTGTGCTGGGGTAGCTGCTCCGCCCGGTGTACGTACACGCACCATAAATTGATAGGCAGGCTCAAGCTTTTGACGCTGACGTTCATTTCGAAGATCTCGGTCATCTTGTAAATAACTACCATGGAACTTCATTAGACGATTATCATCCTCTGGAATACCTGAGCTTAATGGATTGTTCATCGTACGCTCTAATGTTCCGCGTAGATAATTACTGTCGGTTTTAATACGTTCTACATCACTAGGCTTCCCTGGTTGTGGGGGTAAAATTATTTTTCCTGTCATTTGTTATCGCTCCTTTAATCAATTATGCCTGGCATAATTGTAGCTGTCGTTTCACTTTCGCTACATAAAACATTTGCCGAAAGAAGTTAATAAACGTCACGTTGATAGCGTTTCTGCCGTTTTAGCTCTTGAACAAAGGCTTTAGCTTCCTCTGGCGTTTTTTGTCCCTGTTGTTCAATAACGCGAAGTATTGTTGCATCAACATCAGCAGCCATCGATTTTTTATCGCCACAGACATAAATGACTGCTCCTTGCTCTAGCCATTCATAAAAGGCGACAGCATTTTCCTCGATTTTATGTTGAACATATATTTTTCTATCTGTATCACGGGAAAAGGCGACATGCATTTGACTGAGCGTGCCTGAAGCAAGCCAACGCTGCCAATCCGTTTGATAAAGGAAGTCTGTGACAAAATGTTGATCACCCAAAATTAGCCACGCTTTTCCTTCGATCCCTAATTCCTCACGCTCCTCCAAAAATGCACGATACGGGGCTACACCTGTGCCAGCACCAATCATAATAATCGGTGTGTCCTTATGCTCTGGTAGTCTAAAGTTCGGATTTTTATGAACATAAATCGGTAGTGTATCTCCAATTTGAATACGTTCCGCTACACTTCCAGAGCAAACACCAAGACGTTGTCGTCCATTCGTCTCATAGCTTACTTTTCCAATTGTTAAATGTACTTCTTCACTATTTGCCTTCTGACTACTAGCAATAGAATATAGACGTGCTGGAATTTTACGTAGTAAATCTACAAATTGCTGCGCATCCCATATAAATGGTGCAAAGTCTTGCACAACGTCAAGTAAGTCTCTTCCCTTGGCATAGTCCTTCCATGAATTAGAGTCTTCAAGTAGCTTTGCAAATTCCTGATGGACCGTATAGGCACCAATTTTTTGTAACAACGGCTTTGATAGTACCGTAATTTCTAACTTTTTTTGTAATGCATCCTTTAATGGTAGCGTTTCTTCGAAGACGGTTACTTCCGTTTGTGGATCAAACTGTAACGCTGTGATTAAAGCATCTACTAGCTTTTTATCATTATCTGGTTGAATACCGATGCTATCTCCTGGTTCGAAATGGAAACTGGCACCTTCGATGGATAATTCAATATGACGTGTTTCTTTATTTGATCCGCGGCCGTTTAAATTAATGTTTTCAAGTACTTCTGCATAAAACGGATTTTTACGGGAATATGTAGTGCCTCCTTGTACTGTCTGATGTTGTGTAGTCGTAGCAGCTATATCGGTCTGTTGCAACAACGCCTGCTGAACAGCAGAGAACCATTGTGCAGCCGAGTCATCATAATCTACATCACAATCTGTGCGAGGGACGATTAAAGTTGCCCCTAATTTGGCAAGCTGTTCATCAAAATCCTTTCCTGTTTTACAGAAAAATTTATAAGAACTATCTCCTAAGGCCAATACAGAATAATGAAGATGCTTTAAATTAGGAGCACGCTTACTATGCAAAAAATCGTAGAACTGTATCGCTTGATCAGGCGGATCCCCTTCCCCATGCGTGCTAACAATGAGCAAAAGATTTGCTACCTTTTTTAAATTATTTGGCTTAAACGTTGCTAACGATGCAATGGTTACGTCGACATCGTTATCTTTCAAAGCTAAGGCATATTTTTCAGCTAACCCCTGGCTATTGCCTGTTTGTGAACCATATAAAATCGTCACGGTTTTGGTGCTTGTTTTTACTATCGGTGTTGCTTCTTCGACAACAGAATCAATAGTTGCTAGTGGTGCGCTTAAATAGCCGTTTAACCAAATCCTCTGTTCTCCTGTTAGTTTAGGAAGCAGCTCATTTAACAGCTTTACCTGCTCCTCATTAAATGGACTATTAACTACTTGTAGTTTCAATCTTGCCACCTCACGTTTTAGTCTCAATTTCTAATCTTGATTATTTGTTTGATTTTGGTTGTATTTCACAACTATTTTCAAGGTCATTTGCTGATGATTTATCACCATACATTTACCGAGAAAAGTTAACATTATCGAAGTCGTATTTTTTCCTTCTTTTCAATTTGAACCACATAGGAATTTTGCACAATCAATGTAATCGATCCGTGGTTTACAGTATTTAAAATTTGGCGGACATTATCTAATGCTAGATTTACATTTTCGGTCCTTTTATCTACCATTACAAAACACCTTCCTTAGTAATTTTTAATAATTGACAAATACGTTCCACTAAAACTTCCCTTACATTGTCGTCATAGCCTAAACTTTCACATAAAATAACGTTCTTATTCTCATACTCTTGTAATTGCCTTGCTATACTTTGGCGCAAAATCCCGGTAAATAACAAATACGGCACTATAAACACTGGATGGATCCTATTCTTTTCTTGTTGTATCCAATCTTCAAATGTAGGACCCACTCCATATAAAAAGCATGTGTCTACTGCTTCATAGGCATATTTATCACGCAATCTTGTTGCAATTTTTTCTAAATCACTCTTTACTGCAGGATCACTACTCCCACGACCTATAAGTAAAACACTTGCATCGTTAGTAGGGTACTTTGCTTCTAAAGTTCTAGTTTGTAGTGTATCAATTAATAATTCATGGACACCAAGTGGTTCACCGTATGTAAATCGCACTTGTGGATGCTGTTTTTTTGCTTTATCAATCTCACTTGGAATATCGTGCTTTGCATGCTGAGCAGCAAGCAATAAAATAGGCACGATCGCTATAGCTGTAGCCCCTCTGTTAATACAGCTTGCTATTCCATCTGCAATTGTCGGCGTCGCAAGCTCTAAAAAACAAATTTCTTGAATCGGTATTTCAATGTCCTGTTGTACACTCTTAAGAAAGATTTTTGCTTGCTCCACGCCTGCCTTTACTCTACTTCCATGAGCGACATATAAAATAGCTTGCATGAATCCACATCCTTACACAGAAGCTTCCACTAGATGTGGCTGCGGAATGTTTTGCTCAAACCATTGAATTGTTTCCCTCAAAGTAACAACTTTTCCTACTACAATTATGCTTGGATTTTGGATATTTTCACGCTGTACTAGTTCTTCAATATTAGCTAAAGTTCCTGTAACTGTTTTTTGTTGCGAAAATGTACCCCAATGGATGAGTGCTATCGGTGTTTCTTTATCACGCCCATACTTGAGTAGCTGTTGACGGATATAGGGAAGGTTACCGACCCCCATATATATAGCAATCGTATCGATTCCTTTTGCCAGACTTTCCCATTGAATAGTATCATCCTTGCCCTCTCTCATATGCCCAGTGACCACTGCAAAACTTGAGCTTAAGTCACGATGTGTAACAGGAATCCCTGCATAAGCAGGCGCTGCTATCCCAGAAGTAATGCCAGGCACAATTTCAAATGGAATATTATGCTGAGCTAGCACCTCTGCTTCCTCAGCCCCCCTTCCAAAAACGAATGGGTCGCCTCCCTTTAATCTTGTTACAATCAATCCTTGCTGTGCATAGCTGACAAGTGATTGATTAATTTGCTCTTGGATCATAGCGTGCCGCTGAGGCAGCTTACCACAAAAGATAAGCTTAGCCTCTCGTTTAGCATAGGATAGTAGATTCTTATTGATGAGTCTGTCATATAGGATGACATCAGCACATTCGATACACCGTAATCCTTTTACCGTGATAAGATCCACATCGCCAGGACCAGCACCCACTATAAAAACTTTTCCCATTTGATTTCACTCCCTCTTTTTTCTTGCTTAAGATAGAAAAAAGAGACTCATATTATCCATAGGCAAAGCAATGCCTGTGAATAATATGAGCCTCTAGTTTTCTAGTCAGCTACGTATTTAATTCTTAGTAATACAATAAGAATAATAAATAATATAGTATATTCTGTCAATACATTATTTAGTGCCTAAAAAATGATTTTTATTTATTTTTACTTAATCAAATATGCCTCGGCATATTTGCGTTCAGAATCGTCTTTGTGCTTAGGCTTTCTGTGCGAAAGCGTAGTGCTAACGCAGCGACAGCAACA
>NZ_JBIWGL010000010.1:0-97877 GCF_044763535.1 Lysinibacillus sp. NPDC095746 | reverse complement strand
AACAAATGTTTTCTGTGCGAAAGCGTAGTGTTAACGCAGCGACAGCAACAAATGTTTTCTGTGCGAAAGCGTAGTGTTAACGCAGCGACAGCAACAAATGTTTTCTGTGCGAAAGCGTAGTGTTAACGCAGCGACAGCAACAACATGATGTTGGTCACTCAGTCGTTGCCACAAGACGTGACGTTCTCCTATATTTCAGCAGTTGTTTTTTGACACCTGCTGAAAAGTAATTAAAACAGCATTCACCTCACCACCTATAGAAGTGGGAGACTTCTGTACCTGTCACTTCGCCTTCGTTACTTAACACTTGCTAAAAGAAGTTAAAGAAAAAAACCAGATGTCACTTGCTGACATCTGGTTTTTTGTTTGAATTAAAATCTACGAGGCCCTCTAAATGGTGGACCTGGTCGGAAAAACGGTGGTCCGAAAAATGGTGGTCTAAAAAATGGTGGTCCGAAAAATGGCGGTCCGAAAAATGGTGGTCCAAAAAATGGTGGTCCGAAAAACGGTGGTCTAAAAAACGGCCCACCGACTGGCCCAAAGCCTCCTGGAAAACCTCCGAAGAATGTCATAAGCTTCCTCCCTTTTTTTACTCTATCTTATGTAGGAAGATGCATTTATCACATGTCTATTGCCTATTCTATTTTTCTTCTCCTAAACGTTGTACCAAATTTGCTAGTGTACGTACCATTACCCCTGTACCACCTTTTGGGCCTAAGTCATGTACAGCAATCGCATCTGACGTTCCTGCAATATCTAAGTGAATCCATGGTGTATCACCAACAAACTCCCCAACGAAGCCTCCTCCAAAGATCATGTGTCCATCACGACCAGGAGAGTTATTTAAATCAGCGACGTCTGATTTACGAATTCGTTTTTTATCATTTTCTGTTAAAGGCATGCGCCACACAAATTCATCCGTCTCCTGTGCAGCTTCCATGAAAGCAGCAAAGAATTCATCATCATTAGAAAGGGCACCTGTTTTATCCATACCTAGTGCTGTAATTACTCCACCTGTTAACGTTGCAACATCGATCAGGGCAGTAGCTCCTTGTTGTTTAGCATATGTAGTAGCGTCTGCTAACACTAAACGTCCTTCCGCATCAGTATTTAAAACTTCTACCGTCTTACCGCTATATGTCGTAATGACATCATCCGGCTTAAATGCTGTGCTAGATACCATATTATCGGTAGAACCAATAACTGCTACGACATTTTTATTAGGACGTAATTCACCGATGATTTTCATAGCACCTAGCACTGCTGCCGCACCGCCCATATCGCCCTTCATGCCTACCATTGCATCTCTCGGCTTTAAGGAATAGCCACCTGTATCATACGTAACCCCTTTGCCGACAAGGCCAATTGGATCGTCAAAATCTTCAGTCGCTTTATATTTTAATGTGATTAAACGAGGTTCTTCATGGGAGCCTTGATTAACACATAAAATACCACCCATACCCAACTCTTCCATTTGTGCTTTATCTAAAATTTCCACTTCGAAATCGTACTCGACTGCAAGGGACTCTGCGTAATTAGCTAAATCTGTCGCTGTCAGTAAGTTTGGTGGTAAATTAATTAAACTACGTGCTTCATTTACTGCGTTTGCATAAATAGCACCAACCTCAAAGCTTGCCACCACTTCATCTAAATCATTTGCAGTAGTTACAAGGTGAACAGCGTCAATACGTTTCTCTACTTCATTTGATGTTATTTTGTAATGAGGAATTGAATAATATCCAAGACCTGTTCCCTCACCAGCTAAAAAGGCAACATCTGTTACAGTAATCGCCTCTGTCGTAAACGACTCAAGCCAAATCGAATATTCTTTAACCTTTAAAGCTCTTAGTTCCTTGCCAAGCAAGCCAAATGCTGCACGAATATCACCTTCTGTTAAATTTTTACGCTCATCCAAACCAACGAATAAAATACGTTTAAGAGCTGCATGGTCTTTTAAGAATGGCAATTTCGTCATTTTTTTAAACTCAGTAGATACATCCCCTGTACTAATCCACATATCAAGGGATTCTCCATAAAAGGATGAAAAGCTTGCCCAATCTTGCATTTGCTCACGATGTCTAGTGACTCCCACTACTAGCACTTCAGTAGAAATCGTTTCAAATGTTTTTGCTTCTTTTACAATATGCATGTCAAATTCCTCCATTCACTATTTCTATTATACCTAAGTTTCAGAAAACGCGTTATATTTAGCTTTTAGAAAATAATGAATGTTATAATAAAAGTAATTATAAGTGAAGGTTGTGATGATTATGAGTTTACTTCAAAATACCCCTTTACTCGTTGCCCTTTTTGCAGTTCTCTTTGCACAGTTTGTAAAAATCCCTATTCATTTTTTTATGACAAGAAAGATTAACTGGGGATTATTTACTTCCACCGGAGGAATGCCTAGCTCCCACTCCGCTTCCGTAACAGGGCTAACAACATCTATTGCCTATGAAACAGGATTAGATTCCCCCATTTTTGCCGTAGCCGCTATGTTTTCATTTATCGTCATGTATGATGCGAGTGGAGTACGCTTTCAGGCAGGTCAGCATGCAGCTGTATTAAATCAACTGCGTAAAGACTTTCAAACTTTACTTCATGATTTAAAAAAATGGCCACAAATGGATGGGCAAGAAAAAATGGAAGAGCTAAAAACATTGCTAGGCCACAAACGGAGTGAGGTATTTTTCGGGGCATTAACCGGCATTTTTATCGCTATCATCACATACCAGTTTATTTTGTGATAACAGACACATCCTCATGTTGAGGCTGTGTTTTTTTATATCGGAACACTTTTGTGATTTATCGGGAACATAAAAAAAATCAGTATTCTTCTCTTCATAGAAAGAAGAATACTGATAAGAGCAATTATGCCTAGGCATAATTGCGTCTGGAATCGGCTTTGTGCTAATGCCTGCGTGATGCAGGGCATGGATGCGATCGTTTATGCTAACATCCTTTGTTAACGCCTTTCCGATTCCGTGACATCCGCCGGAGGCTTTAGGCCAACAAATGTTTTTTGTGCGAAAGCGGAGCGTCAGCAACAAATGTTTTTTGTGAGAAAGCGGAGCGTCAGCAACAAATGTTTTTTGTGCGAAAGCGAAGCGTCAGCAATAGCACGATGTTGGTCACTCAGTCGTTGACAAGATGTGGCGTTCTAACACTGAGTTCCTCTATTTCAGCTAAAGTTTGGACATCTTACCTGTCGCCACGCTTTCGGTGCAAACTGCTAAAAGAAGTTAAAACATTCGATAACCACTTTTACGCAAATAAATCATGACAATCCCCGCAACAATTGAACCGGCAAAGCCACCCGATAAGATAGAAATATCTACAAACTGCAGTGCTTGCAACTTATCTAAAAGTGCTGGAAATGCTGAACCTGGCTTGAAAATATAATCTAAAAAGCTTACATCATCGATAATAAAGATAACAACAATTGGATACACAATTGCCATTAACCAAGTCATTCGCAGTAGCATATTCAATAAAAATCCAATACCAAAGAACATGACGAAAAATAACAAAATTGAAATAATTAACTGTACTAATGAAACTGGACCATCCATGTATGTATAACCTCCGTTTTCCTCTCATTAGTTTACATGATTACTACAACGCTTTCAATGAACATATCCTTGATTTCGCTTGTTCGTCATATTTAGGGATTATGACCACAATGTGTGGTTATTTCAGCTTCCTATGGCGTCCAGGCCACACTCCAATCAACTTATAAATAACATACATTTCAACAAATAATCCGCTACTTTTGATGATGAACCATCATTAAGAAATAAAAGAAACTATTGAAAACTAGTATACGACTAATTTTCAATAGTTTCTCTCTTTTCATTATGAAGCGGTTTGTGATACTAAATACTTTGGTGACTTCCAAAGCTCTGCCCATTTTTTAAAAGCGGCTATCACAATTATTAAGCCTAAAATTAACATAATAACAGACAATACACCATTTAACATATTGTATCCAGCAGCCGCTGTATTCCAATAAACATTTTTAATCATCCAAAGGCCAGCTACATTTACCGTGACATATAAATAGGCCAATGGAATAAAGCACGTTAAGGCGTAGATTCGCTTATCTGCAACTTTTAAGACTATTGTCACACCACATACTAAACCGATTGTTGCCATCAACTGATTCGAAACGCCAAATAATACCCAAATCGAACTAATATCTCCTGAATACAATAAATAACCCCACATAAAGCATGCCAGTGCACTTGCAAAGATTGTACCTGGAAGCCAATTTGTACGCTTCAGTGGCTTGTAGACATTGCCGCCAAAATCTTGAATTAAATAGCGCGCTACACGTGTTCCAGCGTCAATAGCCGTCAAAATAAAGACCGCCTCAAACATGATCACGAATTGATAGAAATAAGAAGACAATTCGGCAAACCAAGGAATCCCCGTGAAAATATCAGTCATTCCAACTGCTAGCGTTACAGCTCCACCTGTGCGTCCTTCTAAGTCCATCCCAATACTTTCGGCTAATGCATGTAGATGTACCGGTTCCATTCCTAATGTAGCAAAGACCGCAGGAGCTGAATTTATCGCAAAATAATCTGCAGGATGTAGAGCCGTTGCTGCGATTAAAGCCATTACACCTACTAAAGATTCTACGAGCATAGCACCGAAACCAACGATACGAATATCTTCCCAGCGATCAATCATTTTCGGCGTTGTCCCAGAGCCTACAAACGCATGGAAGCCAGAAATAGCCCCACAGGCAATTGTAATGGAGACGAATGGCCATACTGGACCAGCAATTACTGGACCACCACCATGTATAAACTCTGTAATTGGTGGAAATTGAATGATTGGGTTGACGAAAAAGACCCCAATGATTAACGCAATAAATACGCCAATTTTCATGAAACTACTTAAATAATCACGCGGGGCTAATAAGAGCCATACGGGTAATGCCGCCGCAAAAAATGCATAGATAGGTAGAATAATAGCTAAGGTATTACGGTCAAACGTTAAAAAATCACCAAAGGCTGTCCCTTGAATCATCGGTCCAATAAATACACCGATCATTAACAAAATAAAGCCAACTGTTGACGTTACAATTAAATTTCCTGTTTTACGATAAGCAATACCAACAAGCATCGCTATTGGAATCGTAATCCCTACTGCAAAAGTTCCCCACGGATTTCGCTCCAACGCACCAAGGACAACCATCGATAGCCCAGCCATTGTAATTGTAATAATGAAAAGCATGGCAAGGCCTGTACAAAATCCTGCAACAGGTCCTAACTCCTTCTTCATTACCTCTGATAACGACTTTCCTCCATGGCGCATAGAAGCGAATAACACTACCGCATCATGCACTGCACCACCGATTACTGCACCAATTAACAACCAAAGAAGCCCTGGCAAATAGCCAAATTGTGCAGCTAAAATAGGGCCAACTAACGGTCCAGCCGCTGCAATCGCTGCAAAATGATGACCAAATGTTACCCACTTATTCGTCGGAACATAGTCTTTACCATCCTCCATAGTGTGTGCTGGGGTGGGCGTATCATCTTTTATCTTAAGTACCTTCTTTGTGAAAAATATGCCATACAAACGATAGCTAATCATCAGTACACAAATGGAACCTATTACAATTGTAATAGCATTCATGTTATCACTCCTTTTTTACGTTTTCCACATCATAGCAAATGAATTGAACGATTATTCGTAAAATTCACCAAAATGTCAGAATTTTAAGTTGAAAGGGTGTTTTCTACTGTTGAAATGCAGTTATTTTGATAGCTGGAAAATCTTGCGCACTTCCTTCATATAAAGCCTGCTAACAGGTATCGAATGTCTATTATGCAAAATCAAATTGTATTTAGAATTACTCCAAGGCTCCAGCTCTACAATATGGTCTAAATTGACAATAAATGCCCGATGGACACGCACAAAACCTTTTAAAGTGAGTTTCTTCTCCAAAACGGCTAACGACTCTGATGCAAAATATTTCCCTTTCTCAGTGACAACAATCGTCTTACTATCTTCAGATGTACAATATAAAATTTCCTGTATATTAATAAGTAAAATTCGATCATTCATATAAACTGTTAATTTATCAAGCTTGTCCAATTGTAAATGCTTTAACTTCTCCATCGTTTTAGCCTGTGTCGCTCTTCTTTTCGCTACAAGCTTTTCAACTGCACTTTGTACACGCTCTTGCTCAAATGGTTTTAAAATATAATCAAAGGCGTTCACTTCGAATGCCTGTAATGCATACTCATCATAAGCAGTAGCAAAAATAATTTCAGGCTTAAATATGCTTTGTTGCAGCTGTTTTGCTAATTCAAGACCATTATTTACGCCTAGCTGAATATCTAAAAACACACAATCAATCTGCTCATACTGTGGATCCTGCAGTATATCCTCCAAATCCTCCGATTCTCCAATAATCTGGACTAACTTTGTTTGCTCCAATAAATATCGCAATTCAGCCCTTGCTAACGGTTCATCATCTACTATATAGACATTTAACATTTCTCTACTCCCATCTTGTGGCTTTTAACGGTAGCTGAATCATAATTTTTGTGCCAACGTCCAGCGTACTTGATACGTGAAAATCTGCCTCAGTTCCATAAATTTCATGGATACGCTGATAAATATTCCATAAAGCTGTCCCTGTCCCTTGCTCGGATTGCATGATCGTTTTGCCAAGCTGTTTAACTTGCTCTTCTTTCATTCCACAGCCATTATCCTCTGTCAACAGCAATAGCTTATTATTAATTCGTTGTACCTTCACGTCAATTTTGCCTTCCTTACGATTTTTAAAGGCATGATAAATGGCATTTTCAACAAGCGGCTGTAAGGTAAATGGCGGAATTTGCACGTCAAAAAGTGATTCATCTAAATGAAATTGCACATCATAGCGGTTCGGAAACCTCGTTTGTTCAATCGACAAATAAGCCTCCACATGGTCAATTTCATTTTTTAACGGAATCAGCATTTGACGAGCGCCCTGCAAATTACTCCTAAAAAATGTACTAAGCTTTATTAATAATGCTCTAGCTTCATCGGCATCCGTTCGAATCAAACTTGAAATCGTATTGAGACTATTAAAAAAGAAATGAGGATGAACCTGTGCTTGAAGCGCTTTAATTTCGGCATCCTTTAACAGCTTCCTTTGCTGCTCAACTTCAGCATATTCAAGCTGCGATGAAAATAATCGACTAAGCCCCTCAGCAAGCTCCTTTTTCGCCCCTGTTAATGAAGAAACGTTGATAAAATATAACTTTAACGTACCTACCGTTTTATGCTGTACTTTTAATGGTAAGACAATCGCAGCACTTAATGGACAATCTTCATGTGGACAATTTATTTCTTTTGCAGACATCGCTGTCATAATACGTCCCTCTACTAATACACGCTTCGTTAAAGCCGTCATTATTTCTTGATGAATAACATGATGGTCCTCACCTATTCCTACATGCGCTAAAATTCCACTTGTATCCGTAATCGCGACTGCATCAACTTCGATCTCTCTTTTAATAATTTCCGCAACCGTTCGGCAAGACTCTTTATTTAACCCTTTACGAAAATGTTCAATCGTTTGTTGTGCAATAGAGAAGGCTTGGTGTGTTTGTGATGCTTTTGTGTGCTCTTCCTCATCAATAAAAGTTTTAATAATAATGAAAAATATCAAAATCCCAAAGGCATTCATAAAAATCATCGGTAACGCTATTAAAAAAACTAATTGCAAAGCTTGTTCAAATGGTTTTGCTACTATTAAAATAATAAGCATTTGTAAAGTCTCTGCACAAATTCCGATAATAACAGCTTTTTTATAGGAGAAGGTTTGACGTATTTTTAATTGCTTACTTAAACTTCCAGTAATGAATCCTGCTAGTATTGTCGAAATACCACAGGCAACCGCTGTAAAACCGCCAAGGGTCATACGATGAATCCCTGCAATAATCCCCACGCTAACACCAACAAGTGGTCCACCAAAAATACCAGCAATCGCTACGCCAATTAACCTCGTATTCGCAATAGCTTCCTCTGCATTTATAGTGCTATGTATCATATTTAAGGGATTGATAGACCCACCTTCGATCTTTATCCCTGTATAGCTGCTAACTATACTTAAAGCACTAAAAATAATAATAAGCCAAACCTTTTCCTTAACCCCTTGATCCTGAAATAACACTCCTCGAAAGAGCCGCCATCTTGACATTAAAAAAGCAAACACAATGATTAGCCCTACTCGCTCTAACATAAATAAAAAAAGCTCCATCATAGGTCCCATCCTCTGTCACTTTATTTTTTAAAGAACAATTTATAAGAGGAATAGCCAAAGACATCTCCTGGGTTAATGCCTTCAATCCCCTCTAATTGGTGCTTTTCAAATTGGTTGGACGCCATTTCTTTTAACATGACTGATGTCATTTCATCCTGAACGAGCTCCGATGGATACATCCATTTCGCTGCTAATAATTCATTTTCCTGAATGCAAATCTGCTGCTGCTCATCCTTCATCCGACAATAAAATATCGCCATATTATCACTAATGTCACCACGAATCACTCCCGTTCGAAAACCAATTAAACCTGATACGTAGCAATCGATACCCGTTTCTTCTTTTAATTCACGAACAACCGCTTCATCTACGGTTTCACCAGCATTGACAAAACCAGCTGGCAATGACCATCTTCCCTTTAATCCACTATAAGCCTTTTTAACAACTAGCCATTGACCTAACGCATTTACTGTTACCCCTGCAACACCTAACCAAACTTTTCCTCTATCTTTTTTCATAAGCTTCACCCCTATAGCACTATTATAACGACCAATTCTCCCTATATAGAAGTATTAAATCAGAAAATTATGGTTACTCCATATACACACTGGTTCCAATTTTGTAAATATGTTACACTTTGTAGTAAAGGGAGTATTTACTCTATTTAGAGGGAGGCGTTTTATGTTAAACGAAATATCACCTAAGGCAAAACTTTTTATTATAGCGATAGTGTTACTCTTACTATTGCCCTTTATCGTTTTCTTGTTGCCGCATACCATTTCCCAAACGTTTTATTTTAGCAAAGATAATATCGTGCTAATTACTCCAACAAGCAACTTCACTATGCTTTTCCTAGCAATTACGTTCATTATTTTAACGTTGATCATGCTTGGTTTTAAACGAAATAAATACACCTATTTAATTACGATTATAGTCATCGTGAGCAGTCTAGCTTTAGGCTATTTTTCTCTTTTAAGTTATACCGCTATACAAAAAACACAAATGGTTTTCAAAGAATTTCATCATCAAACTACATATGAATGGCAAGATATTAAGGAAGTAATATATGAGTATGAAACAGATGCAGCAGGCACTTATTATTTCCAAACGAAAAATAACGAAAAGTTTGTCATTAAAGAAAATGGACAATTTGGCTTAGATGAAAAAAGCGCCATTTACACTATAGCAAATGACAATGGCGCTACATTTATAGAACGCGAGAAGGTAAAGTAACACTTATTTTGAACACCCTTAAAAAAGCCACTTTCGAGAGCGAAAGTGGCTTTTGGAATTTTTCACTGTATCCTACATGCTAAGATAGTACCCTATCTTTTTATGTAATAAGCTGTTCAAGCATTTTCCATACCAAACTACGAAAACTTATACTTCCAACTGCTTCATATCCCAATTAAGATTTAATATATTTTTTAATCGATTGACCTGATCTTCTCCAATTGTATTGACCAGTTGTTTTTCTATTTCTGCTTTACATAATTGATTTTTTTCAAAGCAATCTTCACCAAATTCAGTCATTCGAATAGCTTTATGTTTTTTACTATGTTCGACACTCATAACTGTCACCAACCCTTTAACTTCCAAACTCTTTATTATCTTATGGGTTGCTTGTCTTGAAAATTTAACATTTTTAGCTACATCTGAAATCGTAAGTTGTTTTTTATAAATAATCCCTAAAATATACCACTCTGAATTTGAAATATATATATCGTTTTGCTCATTCCACTTCTCTTCCGCAAGTCTTCGAAGTAGTTCGTGACGTTCGCTCAACAAATCAATGACATCTCGATTCTGCAATTCCTCCTTCAACTAGTTCACCTTCATTTCCTATTTTTCGTTATTAATATACAAAAAACAGCAGCAGTCGTCAACTAAGTTGACAAAAACGTTTTAATTGCTTACAATAGATTTAGTCAACTTAGTTGACAATATAGTTTGTTGGAGGGGATATACATGTACAACGTTGGCGATGTAGTCATTTACTCATCACATGGACTTTGTTCTATTGAAGATATTTGTGAACAAACCTTTAACGACATTACTAAATCTTATTATGTTTTACAACCACTAAATGAACCGCAATTAATCATTCGTACCCCTATTGACAATTCCAAAAAACAGCTTAGAGATGTTATTAAAAAAGAAGAAGCCCTCAGTATTTTACATTCATTCACATCACCTGGTGTGGAATGGATTGAACAAAATACACATCGAATGAGATTTCATTTAGAAATCATTAAATCTGGCAATCGCCAAAAACAAGCAAAGCTGTTAAACACATTGCTACGAAAAAAGCTCGAATATAAGACCAATGAAAAAAAATTCCCTAACCAGGAAGAAAAATTATTGCAATCTTTACAAGATACTATCTTTTCCGAATTTTCTATAGCTCTTAATAAACCATCCGATGAAATTTATGACTACGTTTTAACACAGCTTCACTAGTTGTGAATTATCGGTACAGTAATAAGGCCACGATCAAAAATAATCGTGGCCTTATTCTTATGTAAAAAGAAATATAAAAAGGTTCTGCTCCATAGTTGAAGCAAAGTAATAGTTCATGTTTAAAATCTTCATGCTCAATTACTATTCTCCAACATCAAAAAACCGACCTCTATACTTTCACAACTCGTTTGTAATTCACCTCCAATAGAAGTTCCTAGCCACCATTTACACGCATTATTTTCCAGTTAACAAAATTGTTTATCTTTGAGAAAATAATTATATACATAAAGATTTCGAGGTAGTAATTATTTGAAGAAAAATATTTTTACAAGCATTTTGTATATCCTAGTTTTTGTAGGTATGATCATCACATTATTTTTTGTATTTAAGGATATTGATAATTTATTTTTAGCTAAATTTGTAATTGGTTATTTAATTTTTCTTGTTTTATTCCTTATTTATATAGTAACCGTATCTATAATAAATTTAAGAAAATTAGATAAGTTGGATAAAAGAACACGGTTCTTAAAACTTATTGTTATTACCATTCTAATTAGTTGTTGTAACTTTATTTTTTACTATTTAAGAGAACCATCCAAAATAACTTTTTACAATATTGTACTTTCACCATTAGTTATATCACTCGTTTTAATTTTTTCGGATTTACCGTTCTTATCGAAAAATAAAAAATATTAGGATCTTTAAAATTTCGGGGCTTATTGATGAGTGATTCTCTGATTTACGAGTCCTTTTCTTATGCCCACACATAGCTGTATGACTTGCTGAACATTACCATTCAATACCAACGGATAATGTTCAAAGTTTGTTTATGAATGATCACAAATATCCATAAAAGTTAAGATTTGCATCTAGGATCGATATTCATACCTGCCAATTTCTTTTGTTTTCTTCGACCAGCACACAGGATTGCTTCTAAGAGGTTTTTTCAATTATTTTTGTAAGTTAATTCTTATCTTTTTTCCCTGTGGTAACGGTCAATCATCTGTTGCATGTTATTCTACATATAGTGGGAGGTAATAATTTGATTATTTTTTCGTTTATTATCGTTTACTTCATGCCTATACTCGGGATTATTTTTTGTTTAAATCTTGTCAGCATTTTAACTAAAATTAAGAAGGATGAAAAGACAACGAAAAATACATTTTGGCTTACACTTTCATTCGTTCTAATAATTTGGTCTATATCTATGGGAACTATTATGGGAGTAAGACGAAATTGCCAACTCCATTTTGTTAGGAGCTTCTCCATTGCTCCTACAGCTTCTATTTCTTCTTTTTCAAGAACATACAAAAAAGCCTTTTCAATTCGTTATGTTTTCCAACATACAAATTAAAAAGGCTTGGTATCTACACACATTTTCTAATCACAAATCTCAGGCGTACCTTCACGTTTCGCCGTTTTAAAAGACGTGCCACAGCCGCATGATGCAATCGCATTTGGATTATCGATCGTGAAGCCACCGCCCATTAGCGATTGCTTATAGTCAATTTTTGTCCCCATTAAAATCGGCGCATCTTCACGGGAAACAAGAATTGTTAAACCATGTTGTATATCTTCAAAATCATCTTCTTTTTTCTCTTTATCGAAATGCATACCGTATGATAGGCCACTGCATCCGCCACCATTAACAACTACACGTAAAAACGAACCTTGCTCTTCATTGTGCTCCATCATTTCATTAATATGAAAGACAGCCGCTTCAGTAACTTCAATTACTTGCTTACTTGTCATCCCAATCACCTTCCTTCTTCTTATTATCATATCAATTTTGACTATTGTATGACAAACATTCAGCTTCAAAAGGGTTTTTAGTAAAAATTCTAATATTTTTCACATTTTTAGTATTTTTTATCCATTTCTATAAAATCTTCATTGGTATAATAGTTATAATAAGTCGATGAAAGAGGTATAAAATATGGAGATTTCACCTTATTACGAAAAAAAAATTCAATGTCTTAATTGCAACAAAGAATTTCCAACATTAAAAGTACGCTCTAAATTCATTAAAGTAGATCATACAGAAACAGATTTTCATCCTATTTATGCAGACGGTGTAAATGCCCTTTATTATAATGTATTTGTTTGTGAGCATTGTGGATTTTCATTTACAGAAGATTTTTCAAAATATTTTTCTCCTGGTACGCAAGATGATATTCGCGCGCAAATTACAGAAAAGTGGGTACACCATGATTTTAAGGGCGAACGCACTGTATTCCAAGCAATACAAGCATATAAATTAGCATTCCTTTGCGGTACGATTAAAAAAGAAAAATTTGTTGCTATAGCTGGGCTTACATTACGTCTTGCATGGCTTTATCGTTCACTAAAAAACGAAGGCCAAGAGCAGCGCTTTATGACAATGGCCCGAGATTACTATATGGATTCGTATTCAACTGAGGATTACAGCTCAACGCAAATGTCAGATATACGCATTATGTATATGATTGCCGAACTATCACGACGTATAGGTGATTTAGAAAATGCTACACGCTTCTTTTCAAAGGTCATTGAAAAGCAAAGTAATGGCGGAGAAGCGAAGATCGTGGATATGGCTAAGGAACAATGGGCAATTATTCGAGAAGAAAAAGAACATGCTCGCCAACTATAAGAAAAAAAGTTCTAGCCTGAATAATATCAGCTAGAACTTTTTTAGTCGTTTTAGAATACTTGCTCTACTTCAATAACACCTGGTACTTCTTCTAATAATGCGCGCTCGATACCAGCTTTAAGTGTAATTGTTGAACTTGGGCAACTACCACATGCACCTAATAAACGTAATTTTACAATGCCGTCTTCTACATCTACTAATTCACAGTCTCCACCGTCACGTAGTAAGAATGGGCGTAATTTATCTAATACCTCTTGAACTTGATCGTTAATTGTTGCTTCAGCCATTTGT
This sequence comes from Lysinibacillus sp. NPDC095746, assembly GCF_044763535.1. Taxonomy (NCBI): domain Bacteria; kingdom Bacillati; phylum Bacillota; class Bacilli; order Caryophanales; family Bacillaceae; genus Lysinibacillus; species Lysinibacillus sp. NPDC095746. The sequence goes on along the minus strand of NZ_JBIWGL010000010.1, from coordinate 84,225 downwards.
CTCGACTCCTTTCCTTATAATGATTATAATGTTAGCAACAGAAAAAATCCAATATTGAATCACGAGGAGTGGAAATGAAATGAGTCAAACGAAACCAATGATTGAAATTTACGGAACAGCGGTAATCTGCGCAAGTTGTGTCAATGCCCCGTCTTCAAAGGATACATATGAGTGGCTACAAGCAGCCATAGATCGAAAATATCCAAACCAAGGATATGATATTCGCTATATCGATATCGAAGGACCAATTGAGAATGAGCGCGATCAAGATTATGCTACACGTATTCAAGAAGATGAATTTTTTTATCCACTTGTCCTGATAAATAATGAAGTAGTGGGCGAAGGCTATGTGCAATTAAAGCCTGTATTTACTGCACTTGAAAACTTAGGTTTCGTTCCTGGCGAAACCGTTTAAAAGAAATAAAAGGAATTGTTTCAAATATAAATTTTGAAACAATTCCTTTTTATAAGGATTAACAACCTAATTAGTCATTTTGACGTTTGTAGTACCATAATAATCCTGATTTCATTAAGCGTGCGATACGTCCTGTTACTGTTGTATCTGCTAAGTAAACGAAGCCTTGTTTTTTACCAAGAGCTCCCATGAATCCTTTTAATTTAATGTCTGGCATTTTCTCTGGTAGGTTTTCGCCTTTCCAACGCATGCGAAGTACTTTAACGATTTGTTCTGCTTGCTCCTCCGCTAACTGCGCAGTTGGAGGTAATTCTGAAGCAGCACAGTCACCTACAACATATACATGCTCATCATCAAGAAGATTGAAATATTGTGTGACAACCGGACGTCCTTGTTTATCTTTCTCGACTTCTAAATCACGAACAATTTTGACTGGCTGTACACCAGCAGTCCATACTACAGTATCGAGTTCAATTTCTTCATCGTGATTGTAAATTTTACCTTGTTCGATTTTTGTAATATTTGAATTGGCAATAACTTCAACATCATGCTTTACGAACCAGTCTTTCACATATTTACTTAGCTTTTCTGGGAAGTCCTTTAGAATACGTGGACCACGGTCGAATAGCTTTATTTTTAAATCTGAACGGCTTTCACGTAGCTCACTTGCAAGCTCAATACCACTTAAGCCCGCTCCTACAATTCCGACTGAAGAGCCTGCTGGTAAACCACAAAGTGCTTGGAATGTTGAACGTGATTTTGCCATTGTCTGAATGCTATATGTGTACTCCTCTGCACCTGGTACACCATGATATTTATCCTCACAGCCAAGACCAATGACTAAATCATCATATTCAATACGTTGTCCATCTTCTAAAATGACTACTTTTTCCGCACGATTAATTTCAACAACTTCTCCGTATACAGCCGTTAAACGTTCATGCTCCGGGAAGCATACACGAATTTCTTTATCTGTTGCAGTCCCTGCTGCTAATGCGTAAAATTCTGTTTTTAAACTATGGAAAGGGGCTCTGTCTACTATTACAACTTCTTTATCTAATGGAAGGTTTGGTAAAAGTCGAAGCATAACACGCATATTGCCGTAGCCGCCACCTAAAAGTACTAATTTTCCCATAATAGTCTCCTTTTATATCTCTTGTATTAATTGTTCACAAAGTATCCACAAAAGAGTATAACTGATTGTGAGAAGTTTCACAATATCAGAATGCAATTTTGTGAAAGATTTCACAAAACACATGCTAACTTGCTTTTTTCGAACGGTTTTTGTATCATTTGGGATCTGATGAATTGTCGCTATTGTTTGAATTTTCCTTGAATATCGTTTTCTTCTCTTCACTTTTGTAAAGGGAATTTACATCATTTGGCGTGCGCACAACTTTATCATTTAGTATCTGCTTTTATATCAAGATCCACTCAAATCATTGACGAATGTTTTAAAAGCGAGTAGCATTACTTTGGTGAGGTGACATGTATGAATCCAATGGTTGAATTTTGTATAAGTAATTTGGCAAATGGCTCTCAAAAAACTTATGAAATATTAGAGCGTGATCCGAACATCGACGTTTTGGAATATGGCTGCCTTAGTTACTGTACAAAATGTTCAGAATCATTTTATGCAATCGTCAATGGTGAACTAGTTGAGGCTGATTCTCCTGAAGCGTTGACGAAGGCCATTTATCAATTTATCGAAGAAAATCCATTATGGTAATGAAGGTGTAATCCCTCATTCATCTAATGATGAAACACTTACTCTAAATTTGAACATATAAAAAGGATGTTATGCCAAAAAAATCGACATAAGCATCCTTTTTTTATGTTTGAACTATTCATTCAATTATGCCTCGGCAATTAAAGCTTCTACCACATAGGTAGGTTGCAGTTCCTTTTCAAGTACAACCTTTGTTGGTGTAACACCCGTATTGACATGGATTGTGTCACAGCCAAAACGAATTCCACACATAATATCTGTGTCGTAATTATCGCCAATCATCACCATTTCATCTTTCTTAAAGTCATGCTCTGTTGCAATGACTTCAAGCATTGCCGGTGATGGTTTACCGATATAGATTGGCTCAACGTCTGCAACCTCGCCTACTAATCGGGCAAACGACCCATTCCCTGGCAAAAATCCATGTTCTGTCGGGAATTTAATATCTTGATTCGTTGCTATAAACATCGCACCATTTTGCACAGCAATTGTAGCCTTCGCAAGTGCCATATAATCTAGATTTCGATCAATTCCCATAACAAATACCTCTGGCTCATCCTTAGTTGGTTCAATGCCTTCATTAAATAATGCTTTACGAATACCATCAGAACCTAGCATGGCTACTTTTTTGCCAGGGAAATTCAAGGCTACATATTTTGCAGTAACTAATGCACTAGAGTAAATATGTTCTAACGGTGCATGCACACCTATAGCGCATAAAGCTTCCTGCAGTTGCTCTCTAGTCTTAGAAGAATTGTTTGTTACGTAAAATGGCTCGATTCCTGTTTGTTGTAACCGATGAATAAAAGTAATCGCAGAAGGGATGCCGTCCTTTCCACGGTACACTGTACCATCTAAATCGAAACAATATGCCTTGTAGGTTTTCATTGATGATCCTCTGGTAAAAATGCGGAAACAGGGCCGAGTTCATTTGTTAAATAACTATTCACAGCTGGTGAGAATTGCTTTAATGCTGGTAAAGTCGTTGTTAACACATTAACAACTTCCTGAACATCTACATTTGTGAATTCACGAACAAGCATTTTACGTAAGCCAACTACTGCTTTTAACGGCGCTTCCATTTCAGTAGATACGACTTTTTCATCGATTAAAATATCAATTATATCCTCATAGCTTCCTGGATCACGCATAATGAAACCGTCAATCATTAAATTTCCTACATCCATCATTGACTCCATCACATTGTGACCAATTCGCTCGATTGCTAATTTCTTCATATCGTTTTCTAGCCAGCTATCTTCTGACTCTAAAATTGCTAATAGTCCATCTAAGTACTGTAAGTTTTTTGTGATTTTATTACGATCTACAAAATACACAAGGAAAGCCCCCATTCAAATCTTTAAAAGTTGATAGTCATTTCTCTTCTATAGTACCATATCTATAGGACTGGAAGGAGATTAAAAGATGGAACGTTTTTTTTTATATGATGATGTAGAAGATACAAAAACACGCTTTGTTAGTTTTGCCGGGGATAAGTTACGTTATGATTTAGCCATTTTGCAATCGGGGCGTTTCTTTGGAAAAGTGCTTGTCATGGATATTCAATTTGGACGCTTTGCTATAATTGGTCCAGATGATGTAGAAGAACCTGGCTATCTTGAACACGTATACAATCGCACGGAGGAAGATACAGTCGAGCTACGGGAATACTTACGTGAATTATTAAATTAACACCCTCCAAAGTGGGTGTTTTTTTGTGCCTGCAAAATAGCAATTAAGAATTTAATACAAAAAAATTCCGCTTTTCTGGGAAAATAGAGTTCTAATTTGCGCACTATGCAACAGAAGGTTGGCGGAATTTTTTTGTAAATATCTTAAGTATCAATTATCCTCGTCGGATCGTGCTCCTACTTTTCATTATTTAATTTAGCAGGATTATCCTTATTGCGAGGCTTGTCTTTGTTCTCATTGTCATTTTGTTTTTTAGCTTGTTGATTTTGCCCAATTACTCCTAAATCATCAACACTAATATCAAAGCCAAATCCGTATTCTTCACGATCTAACGATTTTTTATTTTCTTTAGTCAAATTAATCACCTCCAATAAATAAATTATCCTTATTCCCATGATTTATACGCTTTGTCTTTCCACTTCAACAATACTAGCATTATGCTGTTGCATCCTTAATAATCCAATCAGCAGCACTAATTAAATCTGGAAAAACCGCATCTGCCAGTGGATCTTTCGCACCTAAAAATACTCCCTTAGTTCCTGCTCGTTTGCCTGCTATAATATCTGTATCTGTATCTCCCACCATGTAGGATTTTGCTAAGTCAATATTATATTTTTCACCAAGATCTACGATTAATTTACTACTGGGTTTACGGCAGGCACAGCCCGATTTTGGTTTATGGGGGCAATAGACAACTTCGTGAATCATGGCCCCTTCCTTCTTCAATTCTTTTACCATATGCTCGTGTATTTTTTGTAGCTGCGTTTCTTTCATAAAACCCAATCCAACGCCACCTTGATTGGTTACTACAAATATATAGTCGAAGTATTTATTCAATTTTTTTATAGCTTTCGAAACATGCGGCAGGAAATAGAGATCCTTAGGTTTATTGACAAATTTAACGCGATCCGTTAAAACTTCATTGATGACCCCATCACGATCCAAAAATACAGCTTTTTTCATCTAAACAACACACACCTTTAATATAAAATAAGTAGGTTAGTATAATAGCCAAATATACAGGTTCATCTCCATAGCGTGAGGTTGATTTCCGTTCCGGCTGGGCGCTTTGTGCTGCCACTTCGCTTTCGCGCAGCTTCCTGGGGGCGTCCGATGAGCCGCTTCACTCGCGATGCTCGCTCCAGGGTCTCATCTGTGACGCTGATCCCCAAGGAGTCGCCCAGCCTCCACTCCAATCAACTTATATCAATGGAATATGTTTTATCAGTGTCATCCCAGCTTTGGTGAAAAGCCAAAAATAAAACAATTTTTTGCATTCACTTTTATTATTACCAAATTTAAAAAACCTATCACTGCAAAGTAAAAACCTGATGCAATTTGCATCAGGTTTTAAATGTTTATTCTGCTATTTGTTCATTCTCAGCAAGCTTTGTCACTTGACTATCTTCACTTACTACAACTACCGGCTGCTGAGTGGATTTACCGGTTTTGCGCAAGACGAAATATGCACAGCCAAAATTACAATACTCAAATAAGTAATCTTGTAATGTACTAATCTTCGTATCGAAAGTGGCTTTTTGATTTTTATCATCAAAAAAGCCTTTTAAGCGTAATTGACTATAGCCCCAGTCGCCCACAATATAATCATATCTGGCTAAAATATCTGAGTATCGTTCCTTGAATACTTCCTCTTGAAAAGCTTCTTTGTAATCTTCAATAATTTCGTATTCATATCCTTCAATATTGATCAAAGTGGCACCGCCTTCTATTTCAGCATTTGTTCTTACTGTTCTGCTTGTAGCTGACGTTCTTTTGTCGCTTCGTTAACTTGTTCATCAGCATGATAGCTACTACGTACAAGTGGGCCTGCCTCACAATGCTTAAACCCTTTTTCCATTGCGATTTTACGTAGTTTACCAAACTCTATTGGAGAATAATACTTTTTAACAGGCAAATGCTTTTTCGTTGGCTGTAAGTATTGACCAATTGTCATAATATCTACGTCGTTTGCTCGTAAATCGTCCATAACTTCTAAAATTTCTTCATGTGTTTCACCTAAGCCTATCATTAATGATGACTTCGTAGGGATGTCTGGCTGCATTTCTTTTGCCAAACGAAGAAACTCTAATGAACGCTCATACTTTGCACGTGCACGTACTCTTGGCGTTAAGCGGCGTACTGTTTCAATATTATGATTTAAAATATCCGGCTTCGCATCCATTAACATTTGAAGGTTCTCTTGTAAACCACCTAAATCGGATGGTAAAACTTCAATTGATGTAAACGGACTTTTACGACGAATTGCACGGACTGTTTCAGCTAATACTTGCGCACCGCCATCCTTTAAGTCATCACGCGCTACCATTGTAATAACAACGTGCTTCAAGTTCATAATAGCTACTGAATCTGCTACTCGTTCTGGTTCAGCTAGGTCTAATTCATTTGGTAAGCCTGTTTTAACAGCACAGAAACGGCAAGCACGCGTACAAACCGATCCAAGGATCATCATTGTTGCTGTACGTCGTTCACCCCAGCATTCATGAATATTAGGACAGCGTGCCTCCTCACATACTGTATGCAGATTTTTTTCACGCATGAGCTTCTTTAGCCCTTTATATTCATCATTTGTGTTTAATTTAATTTTTAACCAATCTGGTTTTCTTAAATATTCTTCTTTTTCTTTGCTTGTAGGTTTACAAGATGTCATACGGATATCGCCCCTATCAAATATATGCAGTTTTTATATTACTATCTTCACTGTCAATGTAACATATTAAATGAACTCCAACAACTATAACAATTCAATTATGCCTCGGCATAATTGCGTCCGGAATTGGGCTTTGTGCTTAGGATTGCGTGATGCAGGTCAGTGGATAAGCTTTCGGCAAAGAACATTCGCTGAAAGAAGTTAAACATTTTTACTTTTTAGGAGAGATAGGTACTTGAATTGACGGTACCTCTTCACCACCATTTGAATAAACACTTGGAACATCCCCTCTTACTAAGCCCATTGCCACTGGAATATCCTGAGTAACTGTAGTAGTTTTACTAGCAAAAGGGACAATAATTTGCACATTTACTTCTATATGAATCCCTACCGACATATAGGCACTATTTATACCAAATTCCTCTATTGAAGAAGTAACTTCACTATGCACATTGCCAATTACATGAAAGCGTATTGGAATTTTAGGTCCTAAATTCCCGATTAAAGGGATATTAGCCGCCTGACTCAACGGCATATAAAAAACTACCCCATTCCCTTCATTGATCTTGTTATAATCATATTCAACATTATCAAGATTTGGCAAATGCGACAACTCGCCTTGCTCTGCCTGCTCTAAATACAATTTTACTTGATTGACCGTTTCTGTTCGAACTCGATTAATCGTTTCAGTATTAACTTTCAAATCAGCATGGTTCCCAGGGGATACTTCTACAAGAATATCATTAACATCCATAACACTTGATGTACGAGAATCAATCGCTTTACTCACAACGGAAGATGCAATTTTAGCCGTTTGTATTTCAGCATAATCTAAGTAGGTCGGCATAAGCTTCTCATTTAAATAATAAATAAATAAAAAAACACCGATAATCATAAATACGACTACTAGGGTTAATCGATTCAATCGACTTCCCTTTTTTCTATAAGTGCCATGATTACTATATGATCGTAATTTCATTCTTTTTCGAGGGAAAAACAAAAAATCTCCTCCTGTTCCTTAACGTATGAACAGGAGGAGATTTTTATTCGATTTTCACTGGTACAACATAATCTACTTCAACGCTTTCTATTATTACGGTTGGATAGTCCATTAAATTAATTTCATATGTAGCTGCTAATAATTGATTTTGTTCCTCAAAAATACGCATCCAAGGTAATGCGGCATTCAATGCATTTTGTCTCGATACAATACCTCGGCGCCCATCCGATAATTTTAAAATAACACCATTTGGATAATGGACAACAGACCTTTTCAATGCTTTGACAATACGTGCATCGTATATTGTTCCAGCGCCTGCTTCTAAAATGGCTAGACCCTGAGAAGGTAGCATTTTTTCTCGATATACACGACTTGTAGTCACCGCATCAAAGACGTCTGCCACACCAATAATTTTGGCAAATGGATGGATTTCAAAATCCACCAAGCCCCTTGGATAACCACTCCCATCAATCCGTTCATGATGTTGGAAAGCACAATGTGCAACAATCAATGATATGGAATGTAAATTACGTAACAAGTCAAAACCATATCGAGTATGCTGCTTCATCATTTCAAACTCTTCACACGTTAGGCGCTCAGGCTTTGTGAGGATCTCCTTTGGTACCATAAGCTTCCCAATGTCATGTAGCAAAGCGCCAATTCCAATTAAACGTAAATCCTCTACTGAGTATCCAAGCTCTTTTGCAATCGCTATCGAATATAGTGTGACTTGAAAGGAATGTTGATATAAATATTCATCAAACAAATAAGCATCTGTTAGTATTGTTAAAATTTCATCATTCCCCTTTATTGCCAACAGTAACTCGTCTACAATTGAGACAATTGCTTTTGATTGTTGGTCAAGCACATAAGAGGCATTTACTGGATTTAAACCATTGATTGATTGGAAAGAATCTTTAATGGTTGAAATTGCTTTATTTCGAATAACAGTTGGCACTGTTTCCTGTACCTCAATACCCTTTGAAATTTTATCGTCAATATATAAATAATGCGTATTTAATTGTTGAAGCCTTTGTATGATACGTTCATTAATGACAACATCTTTCTTTAAAAGAGGATGCCCTGCCTCATTCCAAATGGTTCTTGCTAATACCATTCCTTCTTTTAATACATCGATTGAAATTAATCGCATGACCTTTTCCCCAATCCATTCTTAAAGCGTTTTATCTACTATTACTGAAAGAATCTTTGACCATAATCTATCATAATGTTTCGTAAAAATTCTGGTAGAATATATTTTTTCTTAGCATATTTAAAGCTTGGATAAAAATAACCGAACGTAAACAAATCAAGTGTTACTAATTTATAAATTCGATCATTATTCGCAAGCTTCCCATTGATAAGTAATTGGCGATCTTCATTCATCGAAAAGCCATAAGTTAACATCTTCCCAAAAATAACGCCTCTAAACCCTAATCCTTTTAGCTCAATATATGGCCATTCTTCATTTTTAGATTGCTGAAAAATTTCTTTCATTTCAGCAACTGATAATTCAATCGTACATAAATTTATAGGATGTGGGAAAATTCTATGCAAATCTAGTGCTGTCACTGTTCCCTTAGGTAAACCATCTAAAAAAATACCCGCGTTAAATAACGCACAATCTGCTCCACTTTTCTCTAAAATTGCACGCGCAAACAAATCGGATAATTGCGAATAATGGAACCATTCCTTGTTGTACGATTTTCCCGTAGTGAATACGGGAATATCAAGTAATCGTTTGCCTTCCTTTTCAAAATATTGAACGATTTCATGTTCATTTTTAATCGCAGGCAAATCATTATTATGAATTAATGTATCCTTTTTTTCAACAATCTTCCTAGATTTTGTATCATATTCTAACATAAGATGGCCGGTATATTGTCCAAATTTCCCTCCACCCGTTAATAAAACGCCATTAATTAGCTTTCCATTAGGGAGAACATGATGTGTATGTGAGCCGAATATAACATCTATTTCTGGGCATTCCTCAGCTAAAAGCTCATCCTCTGTTATCCCTAAATGTGATAAACAAACAATTATATCTACTTCTTCGCGAAGCTGAAGTGCTAAGCGAATGAGTGAACTTCGTGCCTCATCTATCTCCCAATCTAATTCGTTATAATAAATTTCAAACATAGCCGTTGCTGCAATGACTGCAATCTTTGTGCCATAAGCAGTTGTTAATACAACATACGGCTTCATCCACGCAGGATTTGGTACTTGTGAGGCATTCACATTAGCAACTACTACGTCAAAAGTTGCTTCATCATACAAATGGTACAGCTCCTCATGGGACAATGTTATACCTTCGTTATTACCAATTGTCACTACGTCGTAGCCCGCTTCATTCAATAATCTCACATTGCCCTTACCGACTGTTGCTTCCGTATAAATATTCGAACGATCTAAATGATCGCCAACATCAAATAAATAACTTGTTTCTCCCATGGTTGTTAGCTTCGTACGCATTTCTTCCACATAGGTTTGCATTCGTGGCCAATACTTAAAATGACTGTGCAAATCATTCGTATGAAATATATGAATTTTTTCCAGCAATTAAGCCACCTCTTCTTTAAATTAGCTTCTATGTCTGTAGAAGACTTTCTAGCAAAATCATCTTCACTTTCCGAACCTAATATTACAATAACCCTTCGATAATAGAACGAATTCCTAATAATAATAAAATAACTCGAAGCGCTACTACAAGCGTATCTGATTTAATTCTTTTATTGAATGCGGCCCCTAGCTTTGCTCCAATATAAGCTCCTGGAATAACAGGAATCGTATAGAGCCATGGAACGTGTCCTAAATAAATATGACTCGCTGAATTAACAATCGACGTTAAAAACACCATGAACATCGATGTTGCCACTGCAACGTGCGGTGGGAATAAAAATAAAATAATCATGGCAGGTACAATCATCGAGCCTCCACCGATGCCAAATAATCCAGAGGCAAAGCCTATGCCAAATGTTAATGCAATGGCAAACCATATGGGATACCCATAGATAAAGGTATTTCCTTCTTTATCTTTGAACTCCTGTTGCATGCCGTTTTTTACAAACCATTCTACAGGTTTCAAACGATCACGTACAAGTAATATCGTCGCTAAAATGATTAGTAAAATACCAAAATACAAATTAAATGATGGTACATCTAGCCCCTTATTTACCCATGCACCCAGCATTGTTCCAGGTATACTTCCTATAAAGAATATCCAACCACTCTTATAATCAACTGTTTTAGATTTCATATAGCTTAATGTAGAGGCAAGTCCAGTAAAAATCATCATGACAACAGATAAACCAACTACTTTTTGAGGAGTGATATCTGGTATCATCCCTAAATTTAACCCAACGTATAAAGTTGCTGGAACTAAGATAATTCCTCCACCAAGCCCAACCAACGAGCCAATTATCCCAGATAATAATGCTATAATAGCTAAAACAAAAAATTCCATTATAGTTCCCCTTCAAACATGTTTAATTGTTTAGGCGCTAACCCTATGTCTTTAATCGCTAGAATACCTTGTAATTCCTTTGCATTTTTCGCAGCATGAAGCCCTGAATTATTATTAAATAATACATATAGATCCTGTACTTCTGATTGGAGATGTTTCAAATGCTGTCCAAGCTGCTGCAATTCTTCACTATTGTAATCATATAAAAAGCGAACCTTCCGCCAGTTCTCGGCATTACCAGTATTACGCCAGCCATGAATGTTACGTCCATGAATACGTACAAGTGCCTTCGTCGCAGTAACCGCAGGATAAAACGGTACAGAGCCCACGCCTGCCTGTGGTTCATCACAAATTGTATGAATGAATTGATGCTCTCGTAAAAAATCCATTGTTTGCTGCACTACATTGTCCGCATACCATGTTCGATTGCGAAACTCGATAGCTACGTCAAAGCCTTTGAGCTGCTGCCTAATATACAATAAATATTGTACATTCTTAGTCTGACAATCAAACCACGGTGGGAATTGTGCTAGTACAATCGCCAGCTTCCCATGACGTTTAAATTCATTGGCACATTCGATAAAGGCATTAAACATGTCATTCTTTGATTCAAACGGTATGTCGCCACGTAAATGACCAGTCATTCCTTGATAGGCCTTCACAACAAAACGAAAATTTTCGGGTGTATCCTCACACCACTTTCGAACATTCTCTTTAGAAGGTATTGCATAAAAAGAAGTATCTACTTCTACCGTTAAAAAGTGACCTGTATAATCGAATAATTTGTCCTTTGAGGCAGTCACTTCACTATAAAGCGAAGGATGATCACCCCAACCAGTTAATCCAACTATAATCATGTGACCCCTCCTCTATGTATATTTATCATAGCATATACTTTCTAATGAAATGCATATGGATATTTTCATATAAAATATAGGGTTCGCCAAACGTGGGGTTGTTCTGAGGGTGTCCGATGAACCGCTTCTAGGGGCGCGAAAGCGAAGCGACAGCAGCTCGATGCTTTTGGCGAAAGTGAAGCCTGATCCCCAAGGAGTCGCCCATCCTTCACTCCCAACAACCTAAGCATATGGTATACATTTTGGCACAAAATTCGATTCCATATTAGGATTGCCTAATAGCTGTAGCTGAAAATAAATGTTTTAACTATGTAGGATACAATTTTCCGAAAAATTAAAAACCCGGTTGAGTGCATCACGTCCACTTAACCGGGTTTATTATTGATTTAATTAATAAAATTTCACTACATCTTCAAAAGATAAAGAAGTTTTTTCTCCGGGTTGCTCATTTGGCTCACCGAATGGCATTTGAGCTACAAGGCTCCATTCTGCAGGAATATTCCAAGTTTCTTTAACTTCCTCGTCAATAATTGGGTTGTAGTGCTGAATAGACGCGCCAATTCCTTCACTAGTTAAAGACATCCATGTTGCGTATTGTAGCATTGCATTTCCTTGATGAGACCAGAAAGGGAATTGCTCTTTATAAGAAGGAGCATTTTCTTGCATTTGTTCGATTGTTGCTTGATTTTCAAAGAATAAAATTGTTCCTACTCCATCTTTAAAGCCATGTAAACGCTCTTCTGTTGCAGCAAAATTTTCTGCTGGAACACGCGCACGTAATGTTTCCTTAACAATATCCCAAAACTTTTCATGCTCATTATCCATTAAAACTACTAATCGTCCACTTTGCATATTAAATGAAGATGGTGCATGTACACTAATTTTTAATAGCTCTTCTATTTTTTCTTTTGTAATCGCTGCGTTTTTTTTCACTTTACGGATTGAACGACGATTAATAATTGCTTCTTTTAAATTAGTTGTTGTTACTGACATTTGTAGTTCCTCCAAATTTTAATCAAATTTATATACAGATTTTTCCACGTAGCCTTCATTTGCTACTGTTTAAATCTAAATTTCCTATTTTTTTAATTGCTGTTCGATGACTTGCGCTATTCTTTCTTTACTAGCTAACCCTTGGATTATTTCATCACCAATAATTAGTGTAGGAACAGCCGTAATACTTGCTTCTTCATATGCATGCCTTAGAGCCTCTTGATGTATTTTACGATATTTACCTGAAAGCAAAGATTCTTTGAATTCTTCTTTTGGCAGACCTACCTCATTAGCTAATTGAGTTAACACGTCTACATCCTCAATATTTTGTTCCTCTTGGAAAAACGCTGTGAAAACTCTATGATGAAATTCATTTCCCTTTTGATATACCTTAGCGAATTGATAGCCTTCAAAAGCTAAATTTGTATAAAGATGTGGAGATACACGCGGTAATCGCATATCAATCCCTAGCTTTTTAGCTGTAGGGAGAATATAGGAGTCCCACGAACCTAATTTTGCAGGCTCTTTCCAAGGATCAATTTTAGGATACGGTTTAGGTCTTAATTCAAACGGCATCCAATCTATTTCAATACCCTTTTCTTTTGCAATTTCATCTAATGGCCCTTTCCCTAAAAAACAGAAAGGACAAATAAAATCCGAAAATGCTTTTAAGGGGCATCCAATTAACAACCTCCCTTTCTCTTTTTGTTGTAACCACAATAGTTACAACTAAGTCAAATAAATAATGCATTCAGATCCATTATACTTCGGCATAATTGCGTCCGAAATCGGCTTTGTGCCCTGCAGATGTCTTTTGTACAAAAGCGCAGTGCTAACCAACACCGCTGCAGTTCAGTTAGCCGTTATCTAAGGAATGCATTATTTTGATTGTTGAATTTCATGGACTAAAGATGTAATCACTTGTTCCATAGTAATATTAGCCAATACTCGTTCCATTGCTTCTTGTGCTTGCACTAAAATTAGCTCTAACACAGACTGTATATTTGCACCAATAGGACAATCAGGATTTGGATTTTCATGTAGATGAAATAACTGATCTTCTTCTACAACTTCTACTGATCGAAAAATATCCAATAAAGTGATAGCATCCAGATCTTTAACTAAAGAAGCTCCACCTGTTCCCCTACGTACTTGCACTATACCTGCCTTTTTAAGATAGGATACTATTTTCCTAATCACTACAGGATTTGTATTTACGCTTTCCGCCATAAATTCTGATGTACAAATAGTCGATGGATTTTGTTTGATGATTGATAAAATATGAACAGCAATTGTAAAACGACTGCTAATTTTAATCTTCATCACCTCCAGCTGTAACCATTATAGTTACAACAAGAAAATAAGTCAACTGTTTTTATAAAGAAATCAGACATGTTGATAAACTATATTTTACTGTGATTTTTCAAACCTATATTAAATGCCAGGCAACTATGTATAACAACCTGGCTAGAAATGACTTTGCACAATTACCTATACACAAAGCATAAAATAAGTTGATGGATCAATTATGCCCCGGCATAACCTTACGTCCGGAATCGGCTTTATGCTTAGGCCTGCAATTATTTTTTGGGCGAAGGCGTAGCTACAACGACACCGATGCAGGTCATTTAACTGTTATCGCATGGATGCGATGATTTTAGGCTAACATCCTTTATTAACTCCATTCCGATTCCGTGACATCCACCGGAGGCTTTAGCTTCTTTTTAGCGGTTGTCTTTTGTACCGAAAACTAAGACAGGTACAGGTGTTTGGACACCCGCTGAAAGAAGAATTAAACAAAAGGAGGACAACGATGTATCCAAATCAATACTATTATCATTATGCTCCACAGCATAATGCTACTTATCCTATGCTAAACGATGCTCAACTTGAAAATGATATTCAGAAGGCAATTAATGCTGAATATAGTACCATTGCTTGTTATGAGAAATTAGCTAAGATGGCTCCAACTGAAGATGAAAAGAATAGAATACTTGAGATTCAAAAGGATGAACTACGCCATCTCGAGGAATTTAGTAAACTTTACACGAATTTAACAGGAAGAAAGCCTTCTTATCAAATAATTGAGGAATGTCCGGACAACTATAGGGCTGGAATCGAATTTGCATTTAAAGATGAACAGGAAGCTGTTGATTCTTATTTAGATATAGCAGATAAAGCAAATGATTCGATAATTAAAGAAAGATTTCGACGTGCAGCAGCGGACGAGCAAAATCACGCTGTATGGTTTTTGTTTTTTTTTTCAAAAAGCCCCGAGATAAATAGGGAACCTCAAAATGTCAGTGATCAAGATACATTACTGCCTTCTACATTGACGTCTCCTCAACTGTTGGGTGAAAACTTAGCTCAATCTATTTTTAATCATTTTCTAGGAAACTTTAACTTTTTTAATAATACATTTGGGCATATAAATGCTTTATTGCCATTTTTCGAACGTAATTGGCTACCGTTTTCTAATGACGAATCGCAGGTATTCGTAACAAACTTAGAAAACAATAAAATAGCCTATGTCGCTAGAAGTCAGAAGGAAAAAGACAATGTATCTATGTACGAAACCTTTATTGCCTATAATATTCCTAATACAGGTTTTCCAACTGTTTTCCCACAACTTTATAACGACTCTTTAAACCATCAAAACAACATTAGGTTCTTACCTTGAAGATCAAAAGAAGGAGACGATTTTCAAAGTTCGTCTCCTTCAATCTAAACGCTATGCAGATTTTTTACCTTTGTAGCCAAAAAATATTATTACATAATTTCTTTAAGAACTTTATTTACTTTCTTTCCATAAAGACAATGCGAATATCCAATTCGGATCTCCATATCCTTGATAACTTTGCACAGCTTCATAGATTTTACCTTGATGCTCTACTTTATCACCTTTTGTGTACGCCTTATATGGACTCCATTGCTCATAAGACGACCCTTGCTCTTTTGTAGTTACAGTGAAAATGGAACTTTTATTAGATTCATTTCCTGCTGCATCAACGGCAGTAACTGCATACGTATATGCTGTATTGGATTGTAGATTCATATCCATAAAGGAAGTAGTTTTCGATGTTCCAACTACAGTCAGTTGCCCTACTTGTGTACCTCGATATATAACATAGTGGTCAACTGCTACATTATCCTCTGATGCCCCCCACATTAAGTCTACACTTGAGGATGTTACTCCCATCGCATGAAGTGAAGTTGGTTGCGTTGGTGCTTCTGTGTCCGGAACTGCATTCATTGTCTCTACAGCTATAGAATCACTTTCTTTCGAAATATTTCCAGCAGCATCCACTGCCTTTATTGTATATGTATATTTTGTATTCGCTGTTAAATTTTTATCTGTGAATGTTGTGCCCGGTAAAGTTCCAATTACTTTACCATCACGGAATACTTGATATTCTTTTACCCCCACATTGTCTGTAGAAGGATTCCATTTTAGCTCAACACTGTTAGAAGTCACTTTCATTGCTTGCAATCCATTCGGTTGAGTTGGAGCTTCTTTATCCACATCCACATTATTCATCAAATTAACATCAATTACATTATAGAAAGCATTTGTAGTATCAGCTACATCCCAAACAGCTAGAATCACGTGGTAGCCACTACGGTCAGTTGGCACGTTAATTGTATGAGTTAAATTATTTGATGCAGCAGTACCATTATGTTCAACAGTTCCAATTGGCTCAAGATCAGCACGGGTTAATGGTTTATTAGGATCCCATCCCTTTTTCGTAATATAATAGTGCCATTTGCTTGTTAAATGCGGTGCAGTGTACTTCCATGTAAAGGTATTTGGTCCACCTGTAATCGTGTTCTTAAACCAGCGATTTACGGATTGTTGATCGAGGATGCCACCAAACAGACCTCCTGCAGATGCAATTTTACCATCAATTGGTCCACCTTGTGGAAATCCTTTTGGTGCCTCTAAGCTCTGTGGCTCATACATAACGTTTCCACAGCTTAAGTTAAGACCACCATAATTTTGGTTACATAAAGCGGCACGGCTAGCTGGCTTTTCAACAAACCCATGTGCATATGCATTTGGCGCCATTGCCATCCCCATAATTCCAGCCGCTAATATGGCAGCACTTATACCCTTTTTACTTTTACTTAATTTTGCGAATTTAGTATTCATAGAAGTAGTCTCCTTTTCTTTGAAAATGTATTTCTACTCGTATGATAGCTATGGATTTAAAATTAAGCAAACTATGTATAAATGTGATAAAAGTCGCATTATACTGTTATGTTTTTTCGCAAAAGATGTATATTAATAGCTCTAAATATAGTAATTATCTTATAATAATGTGCCTTTTCATTTAAAAAAGCTATAGATTTTACAAGAGTGTTCATAAAATATTCAAATTAAAATTTGTCAATTTATGATCTTCTCCACATTTTTTTATTCACGTAAAAAAGGGTTGGAGCTATGCGAACAACATCCGCATAAAAAAAATCGAGTGCACTGCACTCGATTTCTATAAAAGAAATTTGTGGACAATAAGGGTTTAAAACCCTTATTTACCTCGTTTATCGGCGTATTATCCGATAGAACCTTTCATCTTATCGAACGATATTATAATAGAAGTAAATAAGGGTACAACCTTATAAAAAAACGTTGCGTGTAAAACATTATTTGAATACCTCTATAAAAGTCAATAAGTTTTAAACTTATGCCCCTTTATTCCCTCCCTAAATATATTTACGCTCTATCTTCTTCTAATTTTTTATATAATGCTTCCGTCAACGTTTCAGAAAAGTTTATTTGTGATTGTTCAGCTTTCTTAACTAACCATTCTGGAACCGTAACATTTTTGCGTACGGTTTTATTACCTCGAATGTATGGCTTTGGGTCAGCTTGTATCAAGGTTACAAATCCGTTATCTGACTTTAATTTATTAATATCGCTTGGTTTTGGCAATTCAATATCTTCATCAATGTAATAAGCAATGATACCAGCTAAAAACTCTTGCGCCATTCTCATAGATTCCTCTAAGTCGTCTCCTTGTGTACCACCTTTAAACTCTGGAAAAATTACTGAATAGCCCTCATCTTCTTTAGAAAAAATAGCTGGGTAACTTTTTAACATTTTATCGCTCCTCCGCTTATTTTTTAGGTATGTAAGGGAGAGTTATTTTAGCCCCAAATCCCTTAATAAACTTTGCTCAATACCCCGTCTTAACTCCCTGTTGCTATGTACTGGAATTGAAACAGGTTCAAAACCCTCTTTTACAACGATATGGTGGCTCCCGTTTTGTCTAACTTCTTTCCACCCATTCTTTTTGGCTTTTTTGAGCAATTCTTTACCTGTAAGTGGCATTTGTTTACCTCGCTTACACTTTGTATTATACGCATTATGCGCATCGAAAAACAAGTAAAAGGATTGTTTCTTTATAAAAAAACGACTAGTATATATCCTTACCGTTTACTATAGCTTTTAAGGTGCCAGATATGGCGAAGCGGCTGCATTCCTTGAATGGAGTTGACTTGGAAAACGGAACAATAACGACAAACGGAACGTATGATTGAGGTTAAAGAAAAAAACGCCCCCTAAAACTGACTTCTATATCGAACTATCACGATTCCAGACAACGTTAAAGAAGCCATAGCCAACAAAATAGAAAGCCTGTCTATCCAACGTTCTGTAAAAAATAAAGATTTCAACAAAAATAATTATATATTCTTTACGGTCAATGGATCTGCTGTTGACCTTGATACTTTAAATGTCGTTGTTCGTAGGGCTTGCGAAAAAGTAGGAATCTAGAAGCATACCACTTCTCACATCTTTCGTCATTCGCATATTGCCTTCTTACTAAATTCGGAATCCCACTAAGCGCAACAATAGAAGAATAGGACATAGCGATTATAAAACGACTTTAAGCATTTATTCCCTTGTTATAGAAAGCGTAAAAATCGATATTGTAAACAAGCTGAATAGCATAATGAGGCTGGAACAAATGTGTTGCAGCCAACAAAAATACCGAACTATCCAATGAAACTCTTATGAAGTGTTTCGGAATAGTTCGGTTTTTCTAGTTATCGCGCTTTGTTAGTTTAGAGATTATTCGGCATTATGAAGGAACCATTTAGTTATGTCCCAGCCTCATTTTTTATATCTGATTTAATATTGTTTAAAAGGATATTTGTATCAATATTTTAGTTATGCACCTTTCTGCCCCCTAATGAGGGTTTTTAGAAATTAGGCGCTACAAACATTGAAATAATAACACTTTTAACTCTTAACCTATAGAACCTTCCATCTCAAACTTGATAAGACGGTTCATTTCTACTGCGTATTCCATTGGTAACTCTTTTGTGAATGGCTCGATGAAGCCCATTACGATCATTTCTGTCGCTTCTTCTTCAGAAATACCACGAGACATTAAGTAGAATAATTGTTCCTCTGATACTTTTGAAACTTTCGCTTCATGCTCTAAAGAAACATTATCATTTAAGATTTCGTTGTATGGAATTGTATCTGAAGTAGATTGGTTGTCCATGATTAACGTATCACATTCGATGTTAGCACGTGCACCACTTGCTTTAGGGCCGAAACGGACTTGACCCATATATGTTACCTTACCACCTTGTTTAGCAATCGATTTAGAAACGATTGTTGAAGATGTGTTTGGTGCCATATGAATCATTTTTGCACCTGCGTGTTGGTGTTGACCTTTACCTGCTAGAGCGATTGATAATGTCATACCACGAGCGCCTTCACCTTTTAGGATACAAGCGGGGTACTTCATTGTTAACTTAGAACCGATGTTACCGTCGATCCATTCCATTGTACCGTTTTCTTCAACAACTGTACGTTTTGTTACAAGGTTGTAAACGTTATTTGCCCAGTTTTGAATCGTTGTATAACGGCAGTACGCATCTTTACGTACAACAATTTCTACTACCGCTGAGTGTAAAGAGTTTGTCGTGTAAACAGGAGCTGTACAACCTTCAACATAGTGTACGTGAGCACCTTCATCTACAATAATTAACGTACGTTCGAATTGACCCATGTTTTCAGAGTTAATACGGAAGTAAGCTTGTAATGGCGTTTCCACTTTTACACCTGGTGGTACATAGATGAATGATCCACCTGACCAAACAGCTGAGTTTAGTGCAGCAAATTTGTTATCAGTGTAAGGAATCACTTTGCCCCAGTATTGTTTGAAAATATCTTCATTTTCACGTAATGCTGAGTCAGTATCTTTGAACACAATACCAAGGTCTTCAAGGTCTTGTTTCATGTTGTGATAAACAACTTCAGATTCGTACTGAGCAGATACACCTGCTAGGTATTTTTGCTCTGCTTCTGGAATACCTAATTTATCAAAAGTAGCTTTAATTTCATCAGGTACTTCATCCCAAGATTTTTGTGTAGCTTCTGATGGTTTTACGTAATACGTAATTTCATCAAAATCTAAATCTCCTAGGTCGCCACCCCATTGCGGCATTGGTTTTGTATAAAACGTTTCAAGTGCTTTTAAGCGGTATTCAAGCATCCACTCTGGCTCTTGTTTCATAGTTGAAATTTCACGGACGATTTCTTCAGTTAAACCACGTTTTGAACGGAAAATTGATACGTCCTTGTCATGGAATCCGTATTTGTAATCGCCAATATCAGGCATTTTTTTAGCCATCGTTTCTCCTCCGTTCATGCATTATTGTTATCTTGTTCCAAGCTCAGTTATCTTGCTTTGAGTGAAAGCACCAATAGTGACTTTCACTCAAATTTAGATATTATTGCTTTACACCTTTTTCCATCGCCTTCCAAGCTAATGTCGCACATTTAATACGTGCTGGAAATTGAGAAACACCTTGCAGTGCCTCAACATCCTCAAGGTCATATTTTTCGCTATAGTCTTCGCCCATCATCATTTTAGAAAAAATTTCAGCAAGCTCTAATGCTTCCTCTACTTTTTTCCCTTTAATAAGCTGCGTCATCATGGAAGCAGAAGACATTGAAATGGAACAGCCCTCACCGTCAAACTTCGCATCTTCTACAATACCGTCAGTCACTTTTAGCGTTAAGTGAATACGGTCTCCACAAGTCGGATTATTCATATCGATCGTAACAGCATCTTCTTCAATAGATCCTTTATTACGAGGATTTTTATAGTGATCCATAATGACTGAACGATATAGTTGATCTAAATTATTAAAAGACATCGCCAAAATACTCCTTCGCGGAACGTAACCCTGCAACTAGGCGGTCAATATCTTCCTCCGTGTTATACAGATAGAAGCTTGCACGCGCTGTCGCTACTTGTTGAAGACATTTCATTAGTGGCTGAGCGCAATGATGTCCTGCACGAACAGCAATACCATTCATATCAAGAACCGTTGCCACATCATGTGGATGTACATCGTCTAGGTTAAACGTTACAAGTCCACAACGCTTCATTGGATCACGTGGGCCAAAAATTTTAAGTCCGTCAATTGTTTCAAGCTGATTCATCGCGTAGCCTGCAAGCTTATGCTCATGCTCCGCAATGTTATCTAACCCAATTTCAGTTAAGAAATCAATAGCGGCTCCTAAACCTACTGCACCTGCAATAATAGGAGTTCCACCTTCAAACTTCCACGGTAATTCCTTCCACGTTGAATCGTAAAGTCCAACAAAGTCAATCATTTCGCCACCAAATTCAATTGGCTCCATCTTTTCAAGGTGTTCCTTTTTACCATATAGTACACCTATTCCAGTTGGTCCGCACATTTTATGACCTGAGAACCCTAAGAAATCTACATCTAAATCCTGTACATCGATTTTCATATGTGGTGCTGCTTGTGCACCATCCGCTACCATTACAGCACCATTAGCATGTGCGATTTGAGCGATTTCTTTAATCGGGTTAATCGTTCCAAGGACGTTTGATGCCATTGACACCGACACAATTTTTGTTTTAGGTGTAATTGTCGCACGTACCTTTTCTAGGTTAAGTGTGCCATCCGCTTCAAGCTCAATATATTTCAGCGTTGCATTTTTTTCCTTTGCTAGTTGTTGCCAAGGAATAATATTAGAGTGGTGCTCCATATGCGTAATAACAATTTCATCACCTTCAGCAACATTAGCACGACCATAACTTGATGCAACTGTATTTAAAGCAGTTGTAGTACCGCGAGTAAAAATAATTTCTTGTGTTGATGTCGCATTAATAAAATTACGAACCTTTTCACGCGCACCCTCATACTTGTCAGTTGCACGGTTTCCTAATGTATGCACACCACGGTGAACATTAGAATTATCGAATTCATAATATTGCTTCATTGCTTCAATCACTTGAATAGGCTTTTGAGAAGTTGCTGCGCTATCAAGGTAAACAAGCTTATGACCGTTTACTTCCTGATCTAAAATTGGGAAATAGCTTTTAATGTCTTTATTCATCATTAGCGAACTTTCCTTTCAATAACCTCCGTCAGTTGCTTTTGAACGCCTTCAATAGGTAATTGCGTAACAACTGGCGCAAGGAATCCATGGATAACAAGGCGCTCTGCTTCTGCTTTCGAGATACCACGACTCATTAAGTAGTAAAGTTGTAGTGGATCTACTCGACCAACAGATGCTGCGTGTCCTGCTGTTACATCGTCTTCATCGATCAATAGAATTGGGTTGGCATCGCCACGAGCTTTTTCAGAAAGCATTAACACACGTGATTCTTGCTGTGCATCCGCTTTTGTCGCACCGTGTTCGATGTAACCAATACCATTAAAGATTGATTGTGCTGCATCTTTCATTACACCATGCTTTAAGATATGACCATTTGAGTTCTTACCCCAGTGACGAACTTCAGTAGTAAAGTTAAGTTTTTGTTCACCGCGACCAACAACTACTGTTTTTGTATCAGCATGGGAACCGTCACCGATTAGATGTGTAATGTTTTCAGAAATAGTATCTGAGTCATTCATTAAGCCAAGAGCCCAATCTACTTTCGCATCACGAGCTAGTCGTGCACGACGATTTACATAAGTAGTATAACCTTTCGCAAGTACATCAACCGCACCGTAAGTTACTTGTGCATTGTCTTGAACTACTACTTCTGCAATAATGTTTGCTTGACCTTTTGCTTCTTCAACTGTTGAAATATATGTTTCAACATAAGTTACAGCCGAATTTGCTTCAGCAACAACTAATACGTGGTTATATAATGAGGCTTCTGCGTTATCATTTAAGAATACTACTTGAAGCGGCTGTTCGATAATGACATTTTTAGGTACGTATACGAACACACCACCGTTAACAAGTGCCGCATGAAGTGCCGTTAATTTATGCTCATCAACTTTTACAGCTTCTGTCATAAAGTACTTTTTAACAAGGTCGCCATGTTCACGAACCGCTGTTAAAATATCTGTAAAAATAACACCTTTATCAGCTAGTTCTTGTGATGTTTTAATGAAAGCTGGTGTGTTATTGCGTTGTACATAAAGATTTTCTTGGGCCTTAAGATCAATTAAACCTTTTGCTTCTTCTGGTAATGCATCAAGTGAAGCGAATCCTTCACTGTCAACTGTATGAGTTGGGAAATTCACAAAATCCCATTTTGTAATATTTGTTCTGTCTGGTTTTGGCAAATCTAAACCAGTTACTTTGTCTAGTGCTGCCGCGCGAAGTTCTGTAAACCAAGCCGGTTCTCCATTTGCTTCTGAGAACGAGCGCACGTCCTGTACTGTTACAGGCAAGTTAAGTTCCACTGTCATGCTAGTTCGTCCTCCCTCTTATGCTTCTTGTTCTTCAGTTTCTTCTTCGATACCTAATTCTTTTTTAATCCAGTCATAGCCTTCCGCTTCTAAACGTTGTGCTAATTCTTCGCCACCTGATTTAACAACGCGACCTTGCATCATTACGTGTACATGGTCTGGTGTAATGTAGTTAAGTAGACGTTGGTAGTGAGTGATCATTAAGCAGCCGAAACCTTCTCCACGCATCGCATTGATTCCTTTTGAAACTACTTTAAGTGCGTCAATATCAAGACCAGAGTCAATTTCATCTAAAATGGCGAAAGTTGGTTTAATCATCATTAATTGAAGAATTTCGTTACGTTTTTTCTCACCACCAGAGAAACCTTCATTTAAATAACGTTGTGCCATATCTTCGTGCATTTCAAGGAATTCCATGTTTTTATCTAATTCACGGATAAATTTCATTAGAGAAATCTCATCGCCCTCTTCACGGCGTGCATTAATAGCTGAGCGTAAGAAATCAGCATTTGTTACACCAGCGATTTCAGAAGGATATTGCATTGCTAGGAATAAACCAGCTTGAGCACGCTCGTCCACTTCCATTTCTAGTACATTTTCGCCATCAAGTTCTACTGTACCAGAAGTTACTTCATATTTTGGGTGACCCATAATTGCAGAAGCTAGTGTTGATTTACCAGTTCCGTTTGGTCCCATGATTGCATGAATTTCATTTGTATTAATTGTAAGGTTTACGCCTTTTAAAATCTCTTTCCCGTCGATTTCAACGTGAAGATCTTTAATAACTAAAGTTGACATGAAAATACCTCCATAGTGTGTTCAGTGAATGGTGAACCATTCCTTAATTATCATCATTCTAATCTTAACTGAAAATCGTTCTCTATGCAAACCATTTCAATCACTTTCATTTTCATCTGAAACAATCCTTAATAATAAAGAGTTTGCAAGCATTTTCAGATTATTGCTAATCGTCATTGACAATGAGAATCAACTTTCCTCATTTTCAATGAAATAAATCTAATTGAGAATCAGTTTCATCTAGCTACATAGTGAAAACCCCGCAGAAAGTGCGAATTGTAGCTGTTTTGTGACAAAAATGTATAAATATCAATACCAATACTATAACCTTTTTTATTAGAATGGAATCAAATAAAGGAAAGAATCTTGAGAGTACTTGCTAGTATAACGTGGGGTTAATTTCCTTTTTGGCTTGGCGCTTTCATGGGGACACGGAAATCAACTTATTAAACATGGTATTAGTTTTAACCAATGTTGTTCTAAATTACAGGTGGGCAAAATTAATAAATGTAGAATGCATTTTTTACTTTTTTTCTTTGGCTGTTTTCGTATACGATTATGATTGAATATAATGCAGTTTCAGGAGGCTTTCAAAATGTGGAGATTTGTGAATGTATGAAGCAGTATGTAAACTAAAGAAGCACAAAGTCTCTAAAGAAGAAAGTAATTAATATAAAAATACAGATATAAAAGAAGAAACGGCGTAAAATATTATACCAATAGGGAAAATCATCGACTGTTTATTGATCTCTCTCAAATCACCCGATTCTTTTTTCATCTCTTTGTAAAAATATGTCGTCATAAACACGCCGCCCAGCAATAACACAACACAACCGAAATACGAAACAATGTCCACTTCTACTGCTTTACCCATTTCGATCGCTACTACCGCTATAAAATATATAAAGGCTGCAAACAAATAAAAAGCTTTTTCCTTCCTCTCTAATTTTCTACTTTTCTTTTTCTCTACTTTATACCAATGTTTCAAATCTTCTTGTGACACGTACTGCGCAACAATGGCTTCTACTTGTTTCGCACATTTCTTTTGAACTTTAACCATATAAAAACCTTCGTATTCTTCAGACGACCGCTTTAAAACACCTTTGATTTCTATTTCAAACGGAATGTTACTTTTCTCTAAGTGTTCGATAATTGCCAGGACAGTATCTTCTGAATGTCCAATCAATATTTTCTTTTTAAACAAATGCTACACCTCTTACGAAAGATAAATCATGCTTAATTATACTATTTCATTTGCCTATTACCGAAATCCAAAATATAGCAATATTCGACTCTTTCGTTTAGCAACACTCTTTGAGAAAATAACCTTCACCTTACTTCCTTGAGCTCCAATTAAAGCTTGCTAGCCATCATTTGTCTATTGACAATCATTTTTCATCTTAAATAGTATATAATTAAGGTATAATCAATCGTATTTTTCGATTAATAGAGGTGAATATCTAGTGGAGTTACGTCAATTACGTTATTTTGTTGAAGTTGCTGAGCGTGAACACATTTCAGAAGCTGCCGAACATCTTCATGTTGCTCAATCTGCAATAAGCCGACAAATTGCTAATTTAGAAGATGAATTAGGCACACCACTTTTTGAACGTGTCGGACGAAATGTTAAATTGACACCGATTGGAAGAATATTTCTCGAGCACACAATTACTGCTTTAAAAGCCATCGATTTTGCCGCAAAGCAAGTTGAAGAATATTTAGATCCTGCTAAAGGTACGATAAAAATCGGTTTTCCAACGAGCTTGGCTAGCTATGTATTGCCAACTGTTATTTCAGCCTTTAAGCGCGAATATCCAGATTTGCAATTCCAGCTCCGCCAAGGCTCCTATCGTTTTTTAATTGATGCAGTCAAAAATCGTGAGTTAAATTTAGCTTTTTTAGGCCCTCTTCCACCAAAGAACGAATCGATCCATTCAACAATATTATTTACAGAAAATATTGCCGCATTACTGCCAGCAAAACATCCATTAGCCAAAAAAGAAAGTATTCAGCTTGCCGATTTACGTAACGATTTATTTGTATTATTCCCAGATGGATACATATTACATAAAGTAGCTATGGATGCCTGCCGAGCTGCAGGCTTCTCGCCAAACGTCATCTCCGAGGGTGAAGACTTAGATGCACTAAAGGGTCTTGTCGCTGCAGGCATCGGGGTCAGCTTATTACCAGAAAACTCACTGTATGATTCAACTGCTCGCTTCACAGTAAAAGTACCAATTAAAGCACCAGCGATTCCAAGAACAGTCGGTATTATTTCACCTGTAAACCGTGAAATTGCACCATCAGAAAAAATATTTTTAGACTTCGTAACAAATTTCTTTTCACGCCTTTCTCAATTCCAATAAAAAAAATCGCCGAAGCTGGCGATTTTTTTGGTTTAAGGTGTTCTATTCTTCAGAGCGGTTTTATCCACGGTTATGGCTGTTCTTTCCGTCGCTCTGATTTCTATCCGTCACTTCAGCTCTTCTTTCCGTCACTCTGATTTCTATCCGTCGCCTCGGCTCTTCTTTCCGTCGCTCTGACGATTCTTTCCGTCGCCTTGGCTCCTTCTTTCCGTCGCTCTGTTTTCCATCCGTCACTTCGGCTCTTCTTTCCGTCGCCTTGGCTCTTCTTTCCGTCGCTTTGATTTCTATCCGTCACTTCAGCTCTTCTTTCCGTGACTCTCGCCTTTCCATCAGTCACTCCGGCTCTTCCATCCGTCGCTCCGGCAATTCTTTCAATCATTCCTTTCATTGTTCGTTAATCCATTGTAACGTTTTTGAGCTTAGACCTCCGGCACGCCATAAAACAACCTCATTGTAGCTTCTTTTTTGCACGTGCGCTGTCCATTTTTTAAGTGTTTCTTGATCGGCGTACCAAACTTCATGCTTAACATTTTGTTCATCTAAAAAAGTGAAATAAGCCGCACCACTTGCTTGATCGCGTTGTTTAACTGCTTTCGTTTTGTTTAGTAAGTCCTCTGCCTCTACCTCCGTTAAAGCAACCGTCTTGCCTTGATTTATCCATTGGAATCCGCCAGTTGAGAAGGCAATCGCTAATTTTTGATTAGACTTTTTAATTTTTTTTACTAATTCATTTAAAAATGAATAGGTTGCCTTTGCACCTGGGCCACTATGATATCCATGCACATTATAAGCCATCACTGTATATTTAGGCCCACTCGGTAATTTAATATTAAATGGAAACTCCGGCTCTAGTACGACATGTAATGAAACATCCTTTTTTAATAGCTGTTCATAAAGTTCCTCTATGAATTGGACGTACTTAGAGAGATCCTCTTTAGCAACCTTTTCATAATCAATTTCGATACCATTCACATTGTATTGTTCAACAACCTGCATAATATTATCAATATGTTGCTGCCTTGATGATGTATCTTGAAACAACCGATGTAATAACGCACTATCCTTCTGAACTATTGGGGCGTTATCTGTAACGTAATCGTTAATTAACGTGAGTATTACATGATGTGATTCATTAAATTGTTGTTGTGTTTGTTTCAATGTTTCTATTGCATCTTCAGTTAATAATAATTGGTCATTCTTATTAAAATAAGCTCCAAAAACGTGAATGTCTTGTAAGCCCTGTTGTGAATTTTTCACATCCTCGATGGCAGATTTATTTTGCCATTCAGGTAACCAAATAGATAATTGAAGGTTGTCTTTGTACTTCAAACCTTCCCTTGCCTGAACAGGTGCTTCTTTGCTATTACTACAAGCTGTGATAATTAGTAGTGCTATACAGATAAACAGAAAAATTTTTTTCACTTGAATTTAGTTCCCCCCGTTTTAGAAGGTTTCAATAAAGAAATCAACAACATTATTAAATAAAGTCAATGTTTTGTGCTTTACTTTATCGAAATTCGTATATTGGTTAGTAAAAAGCGTCTGATCGTTAACATCTGTAATCAAAATATCTTCGATGAATGTATCATAAATATCATCTGCATACTGTTCATGCGATGTTTCTTTTTTGCTGAACAACGCACCAAATCCAATTTTAGTTCCTTGAATGTCAGGATTTACTTGAATTGTCTTGGATAATACATTATCTACACTTATGTCGATTTTACCATTTTCTACATTAATGTTAAATACTCTCTTTTTCGTTAAGTTTCGCGGATACTCTTCCTCGTCAATTCTAGAGCCTTTTTGCGTATCCAGATAATCGTATACAGTAGCCTTATTAAATGCATACTCTTCTTCATTCCACTTTATTTCGTTTAACGGAAAACGTTCTTTCTCAATAACGCTTGCTTGTGGTGATTTTTCAGAAACAACAATCTCATTATCGATTAATGCCACCCGAATATAGCTATTATATTTTTCATCATAGTTTAAATAAATAGATTGTTGTCCTACGACATTCCCTTTAAAGGCAAAGTTTATATTGTATTTCTCTGGCAGAGTTTCCTTTAATATTATCCGTCCTTCACTAGAAGGTTCCGATGTTATTGTAATCTCATTATTTTCAAATTCTGCTGCCCCCTTCAATACTGACCATTCTTTGGCGCGTTCAGAATCTCCGACTTCAAATGCTACATTTTGCTTACTCGCTTGGCGGATTTTCATCATCACATGATTGGTAGACCAATAGGGGGATACTTGTAATCTACTTAAATTATAGAGATCAGCATCCGCATCATTATATGCCCCTAGCTCCAAATTGAAATGCATTTTAAATATATCCTTAATTTCTTTATTATTCGCACTTTCAACTAACGAATCCATATTATTATAAAGTGAGTTGGCATGCATAATAGCATAGGCTTTCGGAACTTCTCCTAATTCCTCCTCATAAATATCATGCATTAGCTTGTAATCTTTTCGGATACGCTTTTCCATTTCTTGTCGCGTTTCACTTGGAATCATATATTGATTGCGAATGAAGTCCATTAAATAATGATTATAATACTCGATAGTCGTTTTATTCGGCACATTATTTTCATCTTTTACACCTAATGACTGTCCTTTATCGTTATACATATTAATATATGTCAGACGGTACCCATTAGAGCCCAACTCCCAATAGCCACTTTTCTTCATGAGTAATAAGTCTTTCGGCTTTAAAAATTTGTTGTCCCGTGTATCCATTTTATTGGCGTACGTAAACATGGTAGCTTTATAATTGAGATCCTCCATGATGTTTTGAGCAAATATACTAGAATCTGTACGTCCATCTTCAAATGATAAATACAACGCCTTTTCTGGCAATGGTTTGTTTTTCTGATAAAAATCTAAAATATCCTGCTGAGTAATGGTTTTATAGCCTTGACTTTCAAGCAGTGCCAGTTGTTTTCTCAAATTCTCTTTAGATACATATTTAGGAGATTCACCCCTGCTCACACCAAAATATGATATTGCAATGAAACCATCTTCATTCACTAAAGGAACTGTTTCCTCTACCCTTTTATCCGTTAAAAATACCACACGTATTAAAATAACAGCTAAAAATACAACGATCATCGTTTGAACAATTGATCGTATTATTTTCCTTCGATTCTTTTTAGCTGGATTTAATGCAACATTTTTTTCACTCATTCCTTCTCACCCATTTTGCTAATTTTTAGAATCGAAAATCGAGATTTTCGTAATTTTTGTTTTTCTAATTTCTTTTCTTTAGCGATGACATCTTGAGGTGTTTCTCTCGTTCCCCAAGTTGATTTCCAAAATGTTACCCATGCAACAGGCATTTGCCACAGCAAAATAAATTCGTAGAAAAGAACAAAGATAAAACCAAACGTCCACAATTTACTTTTTCTAAAGAAAAGATGGGCCAAGCTCATTAACATTGCCATCAATAACAAGCCCATTAAAAATGTAGTTGGAAAAATGCCATGCATAATTGGCACATAAACTAAATTGTAAACAACAACAATAGGCGCTGCTATTGGTACGATTAAACCGATGATGAAGAAAAGAAACATAAAAGGTTCCTTCTTCCACATAAATAAAAATGCTCGTAATGATTCGCGTAGCCATGATCGTTTCCATCTCATTTGTTGAGATAAAAAGACTTTGGTATCGGATGGAACAATTGTAGAACATACAGCATTGTCCTGATATCCTGTTCGATGTGTTTTCAAAATATAGTTTGTCATACTACGGTCATCCCCGAATGTCGCAGGCTGTCCAAGAAATTTTTGGTTTAACCATGCTGTCTCGTTCTTCAAAATAAGCTCTTTTCGATAACATGCTAAAGGACCAGATAAACAAGTGACTGTATCGAACCAAGATTCAGCAGCTTTCATGATCCGAAAGGCTATATAATAGCGAACTGTTTGCAATTTTGTCAGAGCATTTGTAAATTTATTTTCCACTTCTGTTCTTCCAGCCACACCACCCATTTTTGGATCTTGGAAAGGCTGTACTAAATTTCGAATGGCATGAGGTTCTAAAAAACTATCAGAATCTACGAAAACAACTAAATCATGTTTAGCAAGATGCACTCCTGCCACTAAAGCCTCACGTTTCCCCCCATTTTGAGGTAGTTTATAGAAGCTTAAACGATCCTCCGTTTTAAAACGCTCACCCTCGCTATGAATAAGGGCAATCATTTCTTTTGCTTTTTCCTCAGTTCTATCTGTCGAACAATCATCTACAACAATAACCTCTAATTTGTCTACAGGATAATACTGATTAATACAACTTAAGATTGTTCTATGAATCCATTGTTCTTCGTTAAATACTGGAATAATAATAGAAACGCCGGGTTCAAACTTAGGGTTTATCGGAACATTCCTATAGAAAATACCAAATAAATATCTACTTAAAAGAAAAGTTGCAGCAATAATACTATATAGATATAAGAATTTATTGAATCTAAAATAAATGACACTTTCAGCCCGCATTAACATAACGATTAGAGAAACTATCAATAAAAAAATACTTGCCATAAAGATTGATAGTCCCCATCGTTTTTTTACCATATAGTCATTTAAAGGCTGTAAAAATTCACATGCATAATAGCATCTAGTTTCACCATCTACTTCTTTTGTAAAGTGACGAACAACTTTCGCTTTTACCTTTACCTTAGATTCATAGCCCTCCGGCATCGCACCACCAGGTATAGTAAATTTCATCGTAATAATTTCATCTATTAAAAAATTAGTAGGACTATTGGAAAATACAAGGATACCTGTAACCGAGATATCCTCCGCATAATATTTGTCACTACCCTTTTGCTTTGCTCTTTTAATTTGTACTTCAAAATTCGTTTCATAGCGTAAACTTAACAGTTGTAAGCGATATATTTCATTGACATCTGTAGGATCGATTTCTTCCTTTTGATACGAAGCACCTCGACGATTAACGAGACTTCGGACATGTTCTGGGTCAGGAATATTCGATAAAATGCGTCGATCAGAGCGTGGTATCGTTAATATCTCTTTTTTCTTATTCATGATTATCAATTCACTTTCTTATTTGAATCTTCTTCAATCCAAGTCGACATTTTCACAAAACTATACCCATCTTTTTGCAGTTTTTCAATGATTAATGGCAATGCCTCAACTGTTTTTGTACCGTCTAAAATGTGCATAACAATCACCTTTCCTGGAGCAATTCTAGTCATCACACGATTATAAATATCTCGAACGGTATATTTTAAATTCCAATCGAATGATGCTATATCGTACATAGCAATAGATTTGATACCTGTAGCGGCAATAATTTTCGCTGACTCCTCATTAATAGCACCTTTATTAGGCCTGAAATACAGCAAAGGTTCTTCCTGTAAGGCATATGTTAACGCCCTATGTGCCATCACGACATCCTTTTGTAACTCTTCTGGTGTCATTGTCGTAACATCAAGGTGATTGTAAGAATGGCTTGCGACCTCATGTCCTCTCTCAACAATTAATCGTGCTAATTGCGGGTCCTTTTCTACACCTTTGCCAATTAAAAAGAATGTAGATTGAACATGATACTTATCAAGAACATCTAAAATTTCTTTAATTCTCTCCTCACTTGCCCAATCATCGAAGGTTAAAGCAACTTCCTTTTTTGAAGTATTTTTACGGTAGAACATATTGGGTTTAACATTTTTGTAATCTGGGTTCATTTTAATAGCATCATAGCCTGCAATTTCCTCTAACGATTTTGCTAAATATTGTTCATCTATTACATCCGTTAATGTAGAGAAAACGTATCCTCTTTCTTCCCCTACTTTAGACAGTAGTGGTATAACATCAATAATCGCAGGATTAATGTATGTGTTTAAATGAATAACAGATCCGCTGTTGATAAAGCGATGAATATAATCCACTATTTCCTCAGCACTTTGCATATTGCGATCTTTCGGATTAATGGAAGACTCTACAACTCCCTTCATATTGAGGGTTTTAGCCGCTAAACGCATATTGTCAGTTGAGTCACCGGAACGACTACGAACGTATTTCGGTGTATAACCTAATTGCTCTTCAAAAACTTCATTCGCCAAATAAATTTCTTTATACGTTTCTTCATAATTTAAATCAGTCATTTCAGTAAATGTTAATGTTCCGTTTTCTACCTCGTGACCTTTAGCTAAAATGTCCTTCACTAACTCCGGATCTTGCGCTACTCGTGTACCTTCTACAAAGAATGTTGCCTTCATATTAAATTGATCCAATACCTTTAATAGACGCTGCATTGTTTCATTGTCTGCAAGCCCATTAAAGGTTAATGCTACCTTTGGACTAATAATGCCTATGTGACTATAAGTTTCACTCATCGTCCCATCATGTTCCTTTACCTCAATTGTTGAATCAACTGGTTTAATCTGATTTTGAGTAGACGCTTGACACCCAGCTAAAAATAAAATGATGAATAGACTACATAATTTTAGTCGTATCATTTCTAAAGAATCCCCTTATAATTTGTAATAATTTTCATTCTTAAATAGATATTGGGTGTTTCTCGTATCAAAAATTAAAGCAGCATGTTGATCAATTAAGGAATAATCAATAGTTGTATGATTCGTTAAAATGACGACAGCATCAGCCTTTTGAATTAATTCTCGTGTTAGTGAAACAGTGTTAAAAATGTCATTATCAACTGAAACTGTTCCGATAAATGGATCAATAACCTTTAGATCACACTGCTTTTCCTTTAATTCCCTAATAACATGTAGTGCTGGTGATTCTCGGAAATCATTAATATTAGGCTTATAAGTAATTCCAATAACTACAATCTCTGCCTCACTTATTTCTTTTTCCTGTGCATTTAAATAATTTTCTAGTCTTTCAACTACAAAGTTCGGCATGGAATCATTAATTTTATCTGCTGCCTCAATTAATGTTGCAGAAATACCATGCTGCTGGCCTGCCCATAATAAATATTTAGGGTCTACTGGTATACAATGACCGCCAACTCCAGGGCCAGGTGTAAATGGCATAAAACCATAAGGCTTTGTTGAGGCGGCTTCAATCACTTCCCACACATCAATATCCATCTTATGGCAAATCTGACTTAACTCATTAACTAGGGCAATATTAATTTGTCGAAATGTATTTTCTAGTAACTTTTCCATTTCAGCAACGTTTGGACTTGTTACAGCAAACACATTTGTATTGATTACTTTTTCATAAAAAAGCTTGGAAACTTCTAAACAAGCTGCTGTTATGCCGCCAACTACTTTAGGCGTATTGGAAACTGAAAAATTTAAATTCCCTGGGTCCACACGTTCAGGAGAATAAGCTAAAAAAATATTTTTCCCAATAAAGAAGTTACCTTTTTCAAGGATTGGTTGAACTACTTTTTCGGTTGTTCCGGGGTAAGTTGTACTTTCAAGAATTATTAAAGTATTAGGGGACATGTTTTGTTGGATTGCATTAGCTGCATCAACAATAAACGAGATATTAGGTGCTCCATCTGCGGTCGTAGGTGTCGGTACACATATAATAATGACATCTACATGTGCAAGTTTAGCAAAATCATTTGTCGGCTCAAGGTTCTCTTCATAAATTGCTTTTTCGATGATTGCATTAGACATATCAGCAATATAGCTAACACCACTTTTTAATTTAGAAATTTTTTCATTGTCTTTATCGAAACCAATTACTTCAAAACCTTTATTGACGATTTCTAAGGCTAATGGAAGCCCCACATAGCCAAGTCCAATAACCCCAATTACAGCGCTTCTTGTTTTGATTTTTTGTGATAAAGCTAATATCGGTGACTCAATTTTTATTCCCATAAGCAATTACTCCTGTCTAAGTTATTTTAAATTCAAAGACTACTTCTCAATTGCTAATTCTTTTACGCTTCATTCTTTTGTATTATGAATTCCCCTCATTCCCACACCCATTCTCAGTAATATAATCCACAAATTTGAAATTTATATCTCTTCACACATATAGTACTAAATAAAACTAAACATTTTCTAAACAAATTCCATACAAAATGAAAAAACAACTATCTTATCGCATTTTTTTCTAACAAAATTTTAAATTCAATTCTTTAGCACTACGTTTTTTTCAACAACTCCCTACATAATCGTGAAATTTTATTGAATTTTAGTAAGCACAAACTGTAATAATTTGTAACAAAAAAATCCACTATTCTTTTAAGGCTATTTAATTATTAGTAAATCCATGCACTCTGTCATTAATCTTTAAGAAAACTCCAACAACTGTATAACAGCATCATCTAAGCAAAAAAATCGCCGTAGCAGGCGATTTTTTTGCTTAGATGATGCTGTCCATGACTCATCCTGTATTAATTTGTTTTTTTGTTGAAACGATCAACAATCATAGATAATGCGCCATCTCCAGTTACATTTGTAGCTGTACCAAAGCTATCTTGCGCTAAGTACAATGCTATCATAAGTGCAACCATTGTTTCATCGAAGCCGAGCATTGATTGCAGTAAACCAATTGCTGCCATGACTCCTCCTCCCGGAACACCTGGTGCAGCAACCATCGTAATACCTAGCATAAAGATAAAGCCGATATATTGTACAAAACCTATATCTATACCATTCATCATCATAACACCTAAAGAACAAGTGACGATTGTAATCGTACTACCTGATAAATGAATGGTTGCAAACAGTGGGATTGTAAAATTCGTTACTTTTTCTGAAGCCCCTGTTTTTTGCGATTGTCGTAATGTAACTGGAATAGCTGCAGCTGAAGATTGTGTACCCAATGCTGTAAAATACGCAGGCAGCATTGTTCGAAGTAACATAAATGGATTTTTCTTATTTAAAGTTCCCGCAGCAGTGTATTGCACTAGCAATATTACCCAATGCATCACAATTATAAGTACGAAGACAATTGCGAAGACAGATAAAATTTTTGCGACTTGCCCACCAAATGTCATGTTCAAGAAGATACCAAAAATATGAAACGGTAAAAGTGGAATAATAACAAATGAAATTAATTTTTCAATAATCTTATTAAACTCTTCAAAACCCCGTTTCATCACATCACTTTGAATGGCTGTCATTCCAATTCCTACGATAAATGCAAAAATTAATGCTGACATAACACCCATTAATGGCGGCATTTCAACTTTAAAGAATGCCTGTGCTAAAAATTCCTCTGGGTTTTTCATGCTTTCCATAGCACCACTTGATATGAAATTGGGCAACACATTTCGCGCTACCAAAAAGGCAAATATACCTGCAATGATTGTTGAGAAATAAGCAAAGAATGTTGCCAAACCTAATAATTTCCCGGAGCCTTTCCCAAGCTGAGCAATGCCCGGAGCAATAAATGCAATAATAATAAGTGGTACAACAAAATTTAAAAAATTACCGAATAAGCCATTGAATGTTGCAAATATACGTACAATTGGCTCTGGCATAAAGCTTCCGAGTATTACCGCTAACAAAATAGCGACAATAATTTTTGCCAATAGACCAAATTTAAGCTTCATTATATTGTCCTCCTTAAAAATACAACTGTATTTCTAGAATGTATTAGTAGTAATTTAACATAAACAATCGTGAGAATATACAGTTTAATAAATAGTCGGAATTATAAAATATTTTTATATTTTCGAACAAAATAGTTCATCACCATAACGTGGGGTTGATTTCCGTTTTGACTGGGCGCTTTGTAGCTGCCGCTTCGCTTTCGCACAGAAAACATTTGTTGCTGTCGCTCCGCTTTCGCTACAGAGCATAGCTTCCTAGGGGCGTCCGATAGCTGCTTCACTCGCGATGCTCACTCTAGGGTCTCGGGCCAACACGATGTTGGTCACGAAGGCGTTATCACAGGACGTGATGCTTTTAGCCTTCGTTCAATTTATGGCTAATCCCCAAGGAGTCGCTTAGTCCCCACTCTAATCAACGAACATCCCAACTTTTAGTAATAAGCAAAAAAACTTAGAATAGGCAAAAACTTACCTATCCTAAGCTCTCATTTAATATGCTTTAAATAATTTTTGTAAAATATAATATGATTGTTTTAGACGCTCTTCAAACTTAGGTGTTTGCCATGGTTCCCAAGTATAAGGTGAAAGTTTCGGTAAGACTTGACCATTTGTCTCTGGTAAAGATTTTACAACCTTACCGTCTTTATCTACAAAAACGGCACCAATATAAATATTATCGACTTTAGTCGAAGCTTCCTTCCCATCCTTATATAGATCTCCGATAAACTCACGCTGGCTCGGATCTTTTGCTTGGATTAGTAGCCAAG
Organism: Lysinibacillus sp. NPDC095746; assembly: GCF_044763535.1. NCBI lineage: Bacteria > Bacillati > Bacillota > Bacilli > Caryophanales > Bacillaceae > Lysinibacillus > Lysinibacillus sp. NPDC095746. The sequence goes on along the minus strand of NZ_JBIWGL010000010.1, from coordinate 47,257 downwards.
GAATTCGTAGCTCAATCACATGATCATCCGTCCACGTATAGTCCACTAACGAATTGTAATCTTTCGCTTTTGGATTGGCGTTCCCTTGAAGCAGCTTCCCGGTTTCATAAAAACTAAAATCGGTCGTAATTTTTTGTTCTGGTAAGTATAGCTGTTTATTTAATACATAATAAATCGGTGCAAACTTACCACTATTTTTTGTGATAGTTGCCATACGAGGCGGAATCATTTTTAAATTATGACCGTAAAAATAATCATAGAAATCATAGTATTGATCTATGACCACTCGTGAGTCTCCGCTTTTATTTAATTCCACTATAAAATCAACGCCATTTGAGAACGTCATATCTTTTATAGATGTCGCCGATGTATTTCCTTGATTTGGTACTACATCAAGTAAAATACGTGGTGAGGCTTTGTCTAGTACATCACTTTTTATTTTGAAATACAAATATCTTTCATCATAATCGACAGCAAAATCTGTGGCATCTGAAGGTGAGGTATTGTACAGTTGTGTACCTTTCCACTCTTTTGTATCTCCGTCTACTTTCACTTTAAATCTATCAAAGCTTAGTACGCCAAATTGCTGTTCATTTGTTTGTGCATTGGACCAAAACGGTCGACGATTCGGGTCATCATAATCCATCGTATTCCACGTTCGTTTAAACCACTCGTCCTGCCATGTAAAGATAAGACCTCCTAGCAAGCCTTCATGCATAATATCTTCATATAAATGTTGAAGTGTTTCACCCTGCTGCTGTTCGGACATATGCCCCTGATTCCAGCCATAAACATTTTCATGTGTCATCCCGCGAGCTGCTGGGATTCCAAATTCCGCAATAAGGACAGGCATACGATGAGCTTGATGTAAGTCTTTTAAATATCCTGCATAACTATTTTTATTGCCCCGGAAATCTTTATAATTTAAATATTTTTGGTCGAAGTTAAAGAAGTCAGGGTAATATGGATACACATGATAAGAAGCAAATTGTCCTGGCGCCTGCATTTCACCCTTCGTATAAATGACATTTGGATTGACTCCAACCAAATCTTCATCCTCAGAAGGTTCAGAAGGATGGTCTAGCAAGTCGGTTGTTACCCAGTTTGTGAAGCTCATTGGGCGAATCCAATTGTATTTATCCTTTTCATAAGTAGTAATAAGATCCATTTGCTCCGCTAACCAATGCTCAAATGGTGCAGCATTTTTCGTTTCAAAATACGTCCCATTGTATTCGCCTATATTAGCGTGTTTTTCGTTCGTACCGACTACCATGTGCGGATACCATTCGATTCCTAGCACCCAGCCAATAACATATTTTGAAACGTCAACATCGTATAAGCCTGAAGCATGTCCTGCTACTGGCTTCACATAAGTATTACCGTGGATAACATCTACCATGCGCTTCATTTCTACTTGGAAATCCTTTAAGGTAGTTTCATCATAGGCATCTAGTGAATCTGACAAGCCTTCCTCATTAATCCACACACCATGCAATACATACAATGGTTTATCTGGGTTTTCCTCATTGTATTTAGCAAGTGCCCGATAAAAACCTGGTGGGTGTAATGTATAGACGCGAATCGTATTGGCATTCATCTCAGCAATTTGACGGAACCAGCGATAGTACTCTTCTTCCGTAATTGCGGCCTCGCCAGGGAATGCTCCCGGTTTCCCCATACCGATATTAACGCCCTTAAAGACTAGCGGCTCCCATTTCCCATCGTGTAAGACTTCAAATGATTCACCTTTAATACGTGCATTATAATTTTGTTTTTCATGATTAACGTTTTCTTTAACCTCTTTTTGCTCAAACGTTTCAAAAATTTTATGCATGACTGGTATATAAATCGACCAGTAAAATGAACTATCTGCATACTTCTCAGCATATTTATAAATAGTCGGTAAACCCTTTATTTTATAAAGGTTCGGTACCCGTGACATATCGTTGAAATCTCCAGCAAAGTAATAGCTTGTCGTGTAACGTTTATCCTGTGAAACGATAGCCGCAAATTGCTGCGGAATTTCATTGTCCTTTAATAGTTTTTCTCCATCTTTTGTTAAGTCCCATTTATAATTAGCAAGAGCATCCTCCGCATATTTAGGCGTGATAATATCAAACCAATAGCCATATTCTGCACTAGCGGAAGTATTAAAGAATTTTTGCCCTTCTTCCGTAAATTGCACCTGAATACCTTCTGTTTTTACATGCTTGTCCAGTTCCAGCACAATGAGCTTTTCTGTAATTTCATTAAATAGAAGAAAGCCACCGCCCTTATATGGCCAATTATCACCATGTTCATCTATGACCCATTGTGGGATTTCTGAATTTTTATGATAATCAAGCTCATCAAAATAACGCCCAATCCACCCAGACCATGATATGCCTAAATAGTCCTGTAGCTCTTTTCTAACTGCCTCTGATGTTGGTGACGCAAATGTATTGTATTCAGCTATAAGCATACTTTTCTTGTTGCTTGCTAAACGACCTACTATTGATTGCCATTCTTCCATTTCTAAGCCACCAACAATTTTTTCTGAGCGTTTACCTAAACGCTTTTTTTCATTTAAATCATCCTTATAAACACCATACGTATCTGCCAAATAAATAACATCATAATTACTATAGTCGGTCGGAAACTTTTTTTCAGATACTCTTTTCGTTTTATCATTCGGAATCGTACCATAGTAATTTTTTTGTGCATCATATGGTTGATGATCAATTGTGTATTTATAATGGTTTAAAAACCAGTTCACACCTAAATGCTCTCGATAGGTTTCGTTCGGAACCGTTTTATCTAGGATCGCAACGTTCAGCGGTTTTTCATCGCTCAAATACCACCATGCTATAGGTGTAACAATGAGAATTAGAGTAGCTATGACCCCTATATATATTCGCTTCATACACTTTTCTCCTTTTCAGCAATGCCGACACGCTTCATATTGCCCCAATCGCTTTTTCTTAGCATAAACCGAACTAATCCTTCACAGCGCCACAAAAGAGTGAGTGGTCGATACCAAAAAATTTCAGTAAATGCTAAAAGTATCATTCGTAATAGCTCTCTTTTTCTAGGATAAGTATTCATGGCCCATGCCTCGAATAATATAGATGCTATTGAAAAAATAACTCCATAAATAACAAAGAGTAGCAACAATATTACCGCTGCTTCATAATAGATTTTCCCTAAGAAAAATGCTATTACGATATAAATATAACCACCTAGCTCAACAATTGGACCTAGGCATTCTACAAGCCAAAAATAAGGCAATGCAATAAACCCTAACAAGCCATATTTTGGGTTGAATGTCATCGTTTTATGTTTCCAAAGACTTTCGAATAATCCTTGATGCCAACGTCTACGTTGATTTCGCAAAACCCCTAATGTCTGAGGTGCTTCCGTCCAGCACACAGGATCTGGTACAAATTCAATACGTTTCTTTTCTTTTTTCTTTCTAATCAAACGGTGAATATTCACGACAAGCTCCATGTCTTCTCCAATACTATTCGTTGAATAACCGCCCGCTTCCACAGCCCATTCCTTCGAAAAGACACTAAATGCTCCGGAAATAATAAGCACAAGATTGAATTTACTTAAAGCGATTCGCCCCATTAAAAAAGCTCGCAAATATTCTATTATTTGCATGATGACTAAGTAGTTATTCGGTAAGTGGGTTTCAGTAACAGAACCAAGGTGCATTTTCGCTCCATTGGCAATTCGAATATTTCCTCCTGCCGCAATCACTTCACCATCAGATAAAATAATCGGCTTCATTACACGAAGTAAGGATTTTTCATCTAAAATTGAATCCCCATCAATAGAGCAAAAATAAGGATATTGCGAAACATTGATACCTACATTTAATGCATCTGCCTTACCGCCATTTTCTTTATCTACTAAAATACAATTCTTATAGATTTCTGATTCATAGATTTGTTTAACTTCTTTTGTAGGGATATTTGTACGAATAATTTTATCAACGGGTTTCATTCGGAAATGCTCGATGACAGTTTGCAGTGTTGTGTCGGTAGAACCATCGTTAATAATGATAATTTCTGTTTGCGGATATCGTAAATTCAACAATGAATAGACTGTATCTACAACTCCAACCTCTTCGTTGTAAGCAGGGACTAGTAAGGATACTGGTTTTGAGTAGAAGGCATCGATATGCGCATCATCATATTCTGAGGGATCTAATTTATAGCGTTTGCGTAAATCTAGCATGGCAATTACAAACATTGCGCAATAGGAAACAATAACGAATAACATATAAAACATAATAATGCCGCCAAAGAACCACATACAATAATCTAACATTAATTTCATTTGATCCCCTGCCTTCTGACTACTGTTTCCTGTGCCATTTCAATTGCATATTGGTCGTTTGAAGACTCCATAAAATGCTGTAATTTTGCAATTCCTTCTCTATTTTCCGCAATTGTTTTTGCTGCCTGTGATCGTACCCACCAATTTTCATCTTCAAGAAGCTGTTCTAAATAAGCATAGGTATATTCTAGCGGCACATGCTTAAAGATTTTTGCAATCATTAATCTTACTTCCCACATATCTGATGCCACAAATGGCACGTAAGGATCGATTTCATCAATGACACCAATTTCGTAAAGACCTTTTAATGCTCTTATTTTTATTTCTGGTTCCTCGTATGTTAATAGCTGTTTTAATTTCTCAATATATTGCATATGTCTTTTGACTGCTGCAGTATCAATTGCAGCGAATTGAATATTTTTCGTCCAGCTATTAAAGTCTTCAAATAATCGAATAAATACGGAATCGTCTAACAATACAAATAATCTTCTATATTCGCTTTCAGAATAATGAATGCTCGATTCTTTAATTTTTTCGATAAACAATTCTTGTCGGAAAATAGAGTATATTTTTAACAACTGAAAATATTCTTCCTCCGAAATTTTGGTTTTCTCGAATTGTTGACAAGTATCTAATAATTCATCTATCTGTAAATCAGCAATACGATATAAAGCATTCATCCTAATGCTCCAACGTTTACTTGCTAAATCCTTTTCATAAAACTTTTTTAAAAAGTGATTAGAAAACTCTTTGATTTTATGTTCAACTTTTTCATTCGTTATATTTTTCAAATACGATGAAAAGATTATTTCGATAGCTGCTACTTGAGCTCTTCCACGGGGTACAAGCACCATAGAGAAATTTCCATCATTGAACAAATAGTTGTACCAGTGCTGTGAATAGTTTTGTAAATAAGAATCACGTGTTTTTGCAAAGCGAATCTCCCGCTCATGTTGCAAAAGTAGATATATGGTAAATAAAAATAAAATAACTAATAAAACAACGATGACCGTTAAAAGAAAAGAAATCGATAGCTCGATCATAGCCAAAACCTCGCAAATGTTCTCCTGATTTTTGCTTCTAACAAACGTAAATTAAATGGTTTTACGATAAATTCATCGACTCCACCTTCATAAGCATTAAGTGTCGCCCCTTCTGAGTTTCGTTCCGACATCATATAAATGATGAACTTTTTCTCATTCGGCATTTCTCGTAAAATGTGCAAAATTTCTAAGCCATTTTTACGTGGTAAAATATCGTTCATGATAACTAAATGCATATGGCCTGTTTTATAAGTTTCGGACTGTAAAAAACTATAGCCATCTTCATAAGTAGCAACGTCTAGCGTAAAATGAGGGATGTCTAAGTGAGTGAACGTTGTTTCTAGCACTTTTCTAAAGATTGCATTTTGTTCAATAATACTAACTTTTACTTGTTCCATCGGTTGTACACGATAATCTGTAACCTGTTCTATCGACCAAATCGGCTGTTCGTCATTTGCTAGTTTTTGCTTATTCTTGTCTAACAACGTTTCAAAGTTAACGCTATTATTTCTTATTTCAGTAATCGAGGCTTTTAAAGCTATTTGCTGATATTCCCTTTCTTGCTTAAGAATTGCAAAAATCCGCTTTAAAAACGCCTTTACCTCGACTTCACTACTTTGCAGAAAAAATATTCCCCAATGTACGCCATCCGCTAATTGGAAAAGTAAATCTGTTTTTCGTATTTTGGATGTTAGAAAAGCTGAAATTTGATGATTCACTTGATTACGTTCTATATCAGTTCCTTGTGGGGAACTAGCTAATTTAAAAAAGACTACCGTCATTGTTAAACGCGAGCGAATAACACTCTCACGCAAAATTTCAAAATAACCCTTCACCTCATGCTCCTGCATGATGTCTTCTGCAATGATTAATTTATTCATTTATGTCCACTCCAGTGATGTAAGAAATATTTATTCTCCTCCATTATTTTTCTATCATTCTTTTGATCTATAAACACATCAACTATAGTAATAAATATTACTCAACAATATCTATACAAAATTATTGGTAAATCAGTCACTTTTAAAATATATTATATTTTTGTTATAAAATACAAAAGAAGACTTCTTTTGATAAAAAGTTATATTTTTCTGACAAAAGACACGTTTCCTAAAACAACAAAAAAAGGTCCCTTTAAGACCGCAATGATATAGTATTTTTTTGACAAACATTACGAAAAGCAACAGTATTCCATAGAGGTTAATACAGCAAATGGCTATGGAAACGAACCCAGAGCTATACGGATTTATTCTTTTCGACAAGCAAAAAGGATATGTAAGCTTTTCATACTTACATACCCTTTTCGGTAAATTCTATTTATTTAACTGGTACAACTGAGCCTTTCCATTCTTCAATAATGAAGTCTTGGATTTCTTTAGATTTTAATACTTCTATTAATTTTTTAATTTCAGGTTTTGTTTCATCACCTGCACGCACAGCGACTATATTTACATATGGAGATTCTTTATCTTCAAGAGAAATTGCATCTTTCAATGGATTTAAGCCATTATCGATTGCAAAGTTCGAGTTGATTAGAACCGCATCACCTTCATTATTTTCGTACATTTGTACAAGCATTTCAGGCGCTGTATTTGCATCGAATTTAAAGTTTTTAGGGTTTTCTGCAATATCTTTTATTTCTGCTGCTGTTTTATCAACACCATCTTTTAATTTAATTAAGCCCTTAGCTTCTAACAATGACAGCATACGACCGTGGTCTGATACTGAGCTAGAAAGTAAAATTGTTGCCCCCTTTGGAAGATCCTCAAGAGATTTATATTTTTTAGAGTAAATTCCGATTGGTTCAATATGAATAGCACCAGCATTTACAAAGTCATAGCCATTTTCTTTCATGCTAAGTTCTAAGTAAGGTAAATGTTGGAAGTAGTTCGCATCAAGTTCGCCAGATTCTAAATGTTGGTTTGGTAATACATAGTCTTGGTATTTTTCAATTTTAAGATCGATACCTTCTTTAGCTAAAATTGGTTTTGCTTTTTCCAAAATAATAGCATGTGGTGTATTCGAAGCACCTACTGTTAATGTTACACTTTCTTTACTGTCACTATTACTAGATGATGAGCTTGAGCCTGTTTCTTCTTTTTTACCAGCCCCACAAGCGGCTAGAGCTAGTACTAATACAGATATAAATAAACCTGTTAATAACTTCTTCATTTTATTACTCTCCCTTTTTACTTATATTAAATATGTTAGCGGTATAAAACCGAGATAACCAAATGTTAGTAGTGTGATGCTCTTTTTAGCGTTTATCTGTTTTCGCTGTAATGAAGTCGCCAATCCATTGAATAACAAATACTACTATTAAGATTAATATAGTCGCCATTAAAGTTACATCGGAGCGATTACGTTGGAAGCCATCTAAGAATGCTAAGTTTCCTAGACCACCTGCACCGATAATACCGGCCATCGCAGTATAACCAACAAGCGCTACAGCCGTTACAGTAAGACCAGACATAAGCGCTGGTAACGATTCGGGAATTAATACTTTCCAAATAATCGTTGACGTTTTGGCACCCATTGAACGAGCCGCTTCAATAACACCTTTATCAATTTCGCGTAAAGCAATTAATACCATACGAGCATAAAATGGTGCAGCCCCAATAATTAATGCTGGTAAAGCCGCATCTGCGCCACGAATTGTGCCGAGTAAAAATTTCGTAAATGGAATTAATAAGATAATCAAGACGATAAATGGGATCGAACGGAAAATATTAACGATTGATCCTGTTAAAAAATTCACAATTTTATTGGCCCATAGTTGGTTGGGACTTGATAAAAATAATAAGATTCCAATTACTAATCCAAGTATAAATGTGATAACCGTAGAAATTGTTGTCATGTACAATGTTTCATACGTAGCATCCCACATTTTTTCCCAGTCGACATTCGGAAAAAGACTAGTTAGCATTTGCAATCACCTCCGTTTGTACTTCGACTGTATTTAAGTAGCTAAGTGCAGCAGCAACATTGGCACCTAAGCCATCAATTTGCACAATAAGTGTACCGTACGCTCCATTTTTCGTTTGCGAAATATTACCATGTACAATACTTACTTCTACATCAAACTGTTTCACAAGATGTGAAATGACAGGCTGCTCTGTTTTTTCTCCTACAAAGATAAGCTTAACAAGTTGTCCATTTGGATAATTTGCTTTAATTTGTGCCACAGTTTCCTGTGTTTCCTTCGTATCTGTAATTTGAGAAACGAATTTTTTCGTAATGGCAGCTTGTGGAGCTTGGAATACTTGTAATACTTCACCACGTTCTACAATTTCTCCAGCTTCCATAACCGCTACACGATGACAAATCTTACGAATAACGTGCATCTCATGTGTGATTAATACAATCGTTAGACCTAATCGTTCGTTAATATCGACAAGTAGATCAAGAATAGCATCTGTCGTCTCTGGATCGAGCGCGGATGTTGCCTCATCACATAACAATACCTCTGGATTATTAGCAAGTGCACGAGCGATACCTACCCGTTGTTTTTGTCCCCCCGATAGTTGTGATGGATATGCTTTTTCGCGCCCATCCAAGCCAACTAGTGTAATTAATTCTTTCACACGTGCTTCACGTTTTGCCTTTGGCACACCTGCGATTTCGAGTGGGAAAGCGATGTTTTCTGCAACAGTTCTAGACCAAAGTAAATTGAAATGCTGGAAAATCATACTTACCTTTTGTCTAGCATCCCTAAGCTTTTGCCCCTTTATGGATGAAAACTCTTGATTGTTAACCGTCACCGTACCAGATGTAGGCTTTTCTAACCCATTTAACAAGCGAATCATTGTACTTTTACCAGCGCCACTATAGCCGATAATGCCGAAAATTTCACCTTTTTTAATAGAAAGGTTGACGTCTTTAACTGCTGTTAATTCGCCATTCGAAGTTTTGTATTTCTTCGTAATATTTTGAAGATTAATCATAGCGAATTCTCCTTTTCTCATATCAATTATGCCTCGTTAAGGTCACTCAGTCGTTGTTGTTGTTGCTGTCGCTTCGCTTTCGCACAGATAAAACCGTGTTGCTGTCGCTTCGCTTTCGCACAGATAAAACCGTGTTGCTGTCGCTTCGCTTGATCGCCACAGGACATGACATTCTTAGAACTGAGTTCCTCTATTAAAAAAACCCCTTCACTTATAGACAAGTAGAAGGGGTCACGTAACTCATACGCTAAACCGTTCTCTCATCTTTCAAAGATAAATCTTTGGGTGATTTGGCACCTTTTCACATTTGTGATGGTTGCCGGGCTTCATAGGGCACTTCCCTCCGCCGCTCTTTATAAGAGTTCGATATATTTATTGTTTTTTTAATATATTTGTTACTTTACCATGCGATTAATATTCCGTCAATTAATTTTTTAACAATTCATATAAATACGGTACAGATTGAAAGGCATAAACCTTTGCTGTCATTTCTCCGCCTTCATATACGAGTAAACATGGTACACTTTCGATTTTATTATCATAAGCTATTTGCTCTATAAAATTTATATTCGCTTTACCAATCTGTAGTTGTGGCAACAATTGTTCAACTACCATCATCATTTTCGATGCAACTGCGCACGTTCCACACATTGGCGTATATAAATAAAAGGCAGCTTTTTCACCGGACTGGATAGCCGCGTTCCACTGCTCTGTTGACCATTCTTCCATCTTTCTCACGCAACCTTACAAAATATACTCATTATGGATTGAGAAATGTGCACGAAGCAATATAGCCGCTAACACTTTCCTCGGAGTTGTCTCAACTTCCTTATATGTTGGCATCGTTCGTAAATGCTCAGCCTCTGGATAATGTCTGTCCATTAATGCCCGTAGCTTATTACCTGATGTATCTGCATCAAAAAATGTATAAAGCTCACAACCCTCATATGGATCGAGTAGCTCTTCTAATTGATGCACACCAATTGTACCATTTGTACAAAGTATTTTTACGTCTTCATTTAAAATAGGTTCGATTTGAAGTTTATCCGATCGGCCTTCGACAATTAAGCATTTTCCCTCGAACATCACGCCACCCCCATTTAGACATAGCCCTTATAATTCATTATATCAATAAACCTTGTCGTTGATACAGTTAGATACCTATTAATAAAGGAATATACTTGCATTTACTTCACCAACAATAGTGGGAGAATGCATGAGGATAATAAAAAAACGTCGGTAGTTTCCGACGTTTTTCTAATTAATTATGCCTCGGCATAATTGCGTCCGAAATCGACTTTGCGCTTAGGCCTGCACGATGGCCGACACGATGTCGGTCATTTCGGTAATACCACAAGGACGTGGCATTTTTACCGATGCAGGTCAGTTAGCCATCATCGCATGCATGCGATGATCTTAGGCTAACATCCTTTAAGCACTCCTTTCCGATTCCGTGACATCCGCCGGAGGCTGTAACTTCTTGTTGCTAATGTTTAGGCACCTGCTGTAATAAGCTAAAGGCTTGTCTTATTCTGCAATCATTTCTTCGTATTGCTCAGCTGTCATAAGCTTATCAATTTCTGAAGCATCAGCAGGCTCTACAACGATCATCCATGCTTTTTCATATGGTGATTCATTAACGAATTCTGGGCTATCTTCTAAATCTGCATTTACTTCAACTACTGTACCTGAGATTGGTGCGTATAATTCAGAAACTGTTTTAACAGATTCTACGCTACCGAATGGATCATCAGTTTTGATTTCGTCGCCAACTTGTGGAAGTTCAACGAAAACGATATCTCCAAGTTCAGCTTGTGCGAAATGAGAAATACCGATACGTACTTTACCATCTTCTACTTTTACCCATTCGTGCTCTTCAGAGTAACGTAAGTCTTTAGGTGTGCTCATGCAAAAACCCCTCCATAAATATGTAATATATTCATTTTCAGTGTGCCATACTTCTACCATAAAAACAAGAATCAATTATGCTCATTCATCTCAAACCTATAGAGGTGAAGACTTCTAACCTGACGCTTCGCTTTCACTACATACAACCTTTACTGAAACAAGTTAAAAGCGTCATTTCCAAGCTTGCTCAAAATCTGATTCTTTAAACCCTAAAGTAACTTTTTTTCCATCAGTTACTATCGGACGTTTAATCAACATACCATCTGATGCCAGCAGTTCAAGCTGCTCCTCTTCAGTCATTGCAGCGAGTTTATCCTTCAAGCCAAGCTCTCGATATTTCATACCAGAAGTATTAAAAAATTTCTTTAAAGGTTGTCCACTAGCTTGCCATAATTTTGATAATTCGTCCTTTGTAGGTGGTTGTTCGACAATGTGTACCACTTCGTATGAAACCCCATTGTCATTTAGCCATTTTTGAGCTTTTTTGCAAGTAGTACATTTCGGATATTGAATAAATTGAATCGTCATTTATAGGCTCCTCTACTATCATTTTTAGGAACTACCTTTTCAGTGTATCCCTCATTTTCTGTAGTATACCATCATAACTGTTACGAACCAAAATGAAACAATTATTACTCATAGCGAGTGGTTGATTTCCGTTCCTGCTGGACGCTTTGTTGCTTTCGCTTCGCTTTCGCACAGAAAAAACATTTGTTGCTGCCGCTTCGCTTTCGCACAGAGCAAAGCTTCCTGGGGGCGTCCGATGAGCCGCTTCGCTGCGCTGCAGGGTCTCGGGCCAACACGAGGTTGGTCACGAAGGCGTTATCACAGGATGTGATGGTTTTAGCCTTCGTTCCTCTATCGCTGATCCCCAAGGAGTCGCCCAGCCTCCACTACAATCAACCAATCCATATATCATGTGTTTTCTTACATATTTCTCTAATTTGATGTAATAAAATCAAACTTTAGCTACCAGTATTTTATCGTGCGAAAGCAATGCGGCAGCGGCAAATGTTTTCTGCGCGAAAACGAAGTGTCAGCTGCAATATCATAATCATAAAATTTATTAAAGTTCTACAATATTGTTGATTGGAGTGGAAGGCTACTCGACTCCCGTGGGAAAGCGAGACAGTCGAGACCCTGGACTGAGCGAAGCGAAGGAAGCGGCTCGACGCTCGTCCACAGGAAAGCGAGTAGCCTGGAACGGAAATCACCTCCCCATTTTGCAAGAGCTATACTATTATTTCCAAAAAAACCTAGCTATCACATCTCTGTGGATAGCTAGGTTAAAGCTGTCATATTAAACTACAAATTTTTCTGCTTCAATTAATTTAACAGAAGCTTCGCGTTTCTTCGCGATTAAGTTGTATGGGTTGTTACGAGTTAATTTACGGAGCGCAGACAATGTCATGCGTGCAGCGTCGCCGTCTGCTGAAGCAAGAATCGTATCTTTTGCCTCTTTTTCAATTTCTGCGAATGCTTCTTGGCAGAAGATTTGAGTGTACAGTAATTTTTGATGCGCTTTTTCAACACCGTCACGAGCAATCGCTTTTTCTGTACGTAATACAGCAGATTCCATCGCGAATAATTGGTTTGCAATATTAGCGATATTCACCAATATTTCTTGCTCTTGATCAAGCTTCGCGCCGTAGCGTTGTGCTGCTAAGCCTGCTGCTAATACAGCAATTTTCTTCGCATTTTTCACAAGATATTTTTCCTGTGCTAGTGGCTCTGTGCCTACATCTTCAGGCATTAGCATAAGAAGCTCTTGTTGTAAGTTTTGAGCAACTTGTAGCAATGGCAATTCACCTTTTAATGCTTTCTTCATAAATGTACCTGGTACAATCATACGGTTAATTTCATTTGTACCTTCAAAAATACGATTAATACGAGAATCACGATAAATACGCTCTACTTCGTATTCAGCCATAAAGCCGTAACCACCGTGTAATTGAACCGCTTCATCTGCAATGTAATCTAACGTCTCAGAACCAAATACTTTAGCAATAGAACATTCAATAGCATATTCAGCAATTGCGCCAGCAATCACTTTCCCTTGCTTTTGCTCATCTGGGCTTAGCTGACTTAAACGATCCTCAAATAAACCTACTGTACGATAGTTTAATGACTCAGATGCATATAATTGCGATGCCATTGTTGATAGTTTTTCTTTTGTTAAATTGAAATCAGACAGCTTCGTTTTAAATTGCTGACGTTGGTTTGTATATTGAATGGCAAGCTCTAACGCACGCTTCGAGCCACCAATTGTTCCAACACCTAATTTATAGCGCCCGATATTTAAAATATTGAAGGCAATTACGTGTCCGCGGCCCACTTCACCTAGTAGATTTTCCACAGGTACTTCTGCATCTTCAAGCACTAATGTACGAGTTGAAGAAGATTTGATACCCATTTTCTTCTCTTCTGGTCCTACTGAAACGCCATTGTAAGCACGCTCTACGATAAATGCCGTGAATTTATCACCGTCGATTTTTGCATAGACAACAAATACATCCGCAAAGCCTGCATTTGTAATCCATTGCTTTTCACCATTTAAAATATAATGTGTCCCTGCTTCATTTAACTTCGCAGTAGTTTTTGCACCTAGTGCATCTGAACCTGAACCTGGCTCAGTTAATGCGTAAGCAGCAATTAATTCACCTGACGCAAGCTTCGGTAAATACTTTTGCTTTTGCTCTTCATTTCCGAAAAGTACGATTGGTAAAGAACCAATACCTACGTGTGCACCATGTGTAATAGAGAAGCCGCCAGCAACAGACATTTTTTCTGCGATTAATGCAGAAGAAACTTTGTCTAATCCTAGACCCTCATATTCTTCAGGTACATCTGCGCTTAATAAGCCGAGTTCACCTGCACTTTTTAGTAGACGAACTGAATGCTCAAATTCATGGTGTTCTAAATTTTCAACGACTGGTAACACTTCATTTGCTACATACTCTTCAGTTGTTTTAGCAATCATTTTATGCTCATCTGTGAAATCTTCTGGTGTAAATACACGATCTAATTCCACATCTTCAATAATAAACCCGCCGCCTTTAATGAAATCCGTTGTTTTTTCTGTCATGTTAAATTCCTCCCTATTTATCTATTATTAGTAGCTTTAATCCCCAATATATAGAAAAGCTTGAAGCACTGTGTTCGGAGGCAACCGGAAACGCTGCACTCCAAGCTGATCTAGCAACTATCTCTATTTCTTTGAACGTTGAATTATAAAATTTCAAATACCCCAGCAGCACCCATTCCGCCACCAATACACATTGTCACGACGCCATACTTCTTACCTTGACGCTTCAATTCATGAATAAGCTTTAATGTTAGAATGGCTCCAGTTGCACCAAGTGGGTGACCTACGGCAATTGCTCCACCATTGACATTTACTTTATTTTGGTCGATGCCTAAATGACGTACGACCTGTAAGGATTGTGACGCAAATGCTTCGTTAATTTCCCATAAATCAATGTCATCAATTGCTAACCCTGCAATTTCAAGTGCTTTTGGTACTGCCACGATTGGTCCAATACCCATCACCTCAGGAGGTACACCGCCAACTGCAAAGCCTAAAAACTTCGCCATTGGTGTCAGCCCTTGCTTTTCTGCTTCCTCACGATCCATTACAAGTACTGCTGCTGCACCGTCCGAAGTTTGAGAGGCATTACCAGCTGTAACACTGCCCTTAACATGGAAGGCTGGACGAAGCTTCGCTAAACCTTCTACAGATGTACCTGGACGTACACCTTCATCCATGCTAAACGTGAATTTTTTCACCTGTGGCTTGTTGTTGTCATCTACATAATGCTGCTCTACTTCGATTGGTACGATTTCATCATTGAACTTACCTTCTTTAATCGCTTTTTCTGCAAGCTCATGTGAACGAACAGCAAATGCATCTTGATCTTCTCTACTTACATTGTATTGACGTGCCACTTCCTCCGCTGTGTGCCCCATCCCCATATAATATTGGGGAGCAGTTTCTGCTAGCGTTGAATTTAAGCGAGGTGTATTACCTACCATTGGCACCATACTCATAGACTCGACTCCACCAGCAAGAATCGCCTTAGAATGTCCTAGCATAATACGCTCTGCTGCAAAAGCGATTGCTTGTAAACCTGATGAACAGAATCTATTAATCGTCAGCGCTGGTGTTGTATCTGGTAACCCAGCAAGCGCTCCTATATTACGTGCTACGTTCATGCCTTGCTCAGCTTCAGGCATAGCACACCCTAAAATTAAATCGTCAATCGGACCTTCATAGCCCGCTCTTTTTAATGTTTCTTTGACAACAACCGCTCCAAAATCATCTGGTCTAACTGTTGCTAAAGAACCCTTCTTCGCTTTTCCAATCGGAGTTCGTGCTCCTGCTACAATAACGGCTTCACGCATGTATTAATCCCCCTTTGTTTCATGTGCAAGTATGGTTAATTTCGTATTATCAAATATGCCTCGGACATAATTGCGTCCGGAATCGGCTTTGTGCTTAGGCCCGCTTGATGCAGTTTAGTTAGCCGCTATCGCATGGATGCGATGATTTTAGGCTAACATCCGTTATTAACGCCTTTCCGATTCCGTGACATCCGCTGGAAGCTTTAGGCCAACAGGTTGTTGGTCACTCAGTCGTTGCCACAGGACGTGGCGTTCTTAAACTGAATTCCTCTATTTCAGCGGACGTGGATCCCCGCTGAAAAGTGACTTAAATTCGCATTCATCTCACCACCTATAAAGTTAGGAGACTCCTGCTGAAAGAAATTAAATTTAGTTACGCAGTGGTTTACCCTTTAAAAGCATGTGCTGCATTCTTTGTTGAGATAAAGGTTCTGCAACTAAGCTTAGGAACGCCTCACGCTCAAGGTTTAATAAATATTGTTCGTCTACTAATGTGCCATACGGAACTTTACCACCAGCAATGACATACGCTAATTTTTTAGCTATTTTTAAATCATGTTCACTAATATAGCCTGATTCAAACAATCCTTGCGCACCGATTAATAGCGTACCGTAGCCTGATGCACCGACTACAGGAACTTTCGCAGGTACAGGTGGTTGATAGCCTGCCTCATAAAGCGCTAGTGCAGCTTGTTTTGCATCATATAGTTGATGATCTGGGTTAACAGAAATCCCATCAGCAAAGTTTAAGAAGTTATTTTCACGTGCTTCTTCGCCAGACGTCGAAACTTTTGCCATCGCAACTGTTTCAAATACTTTATTAGCAATATGTTGATAGTCTACCTCAACACCATTTGGTAGCCCTTTGATGAATTTTTGGTAAAGTGCCTTATTACCGCCGCCGCCAGGAATTAATCCTACGCCGACTTCCACTAAGCCCATATACGTTTCCATTGTTGCTTGAATATGTGCAGCTGGTAAGCAAACCTCTGCTCCTCCGCCAAGTGTCATAGCAAAAGGTGCCGCTACAACAGGCTTACGAGAGTATTTAATCTTTTGCATTGCATCTTGGAATGCTTTAATAACGAAATCTAGCTCAAAAATATTATCATCCTGTGCTTCTACTAAAATCATTCCTAGATTCGCACCAACACAGAAGTTTTTCCCTTGGTTACCGATGACTAAGCCTTTATAGTTAGCTTCTACTTCATCGACTGCAAAGTTAATCATTTGAATAATGTCTAAGCCAATTGCATTTGATTGGGAATGGAATTCAAGTAAGGCAATTCCGTCACCTAAATCTATTAAGCTAGCACCTGTATTTGATTTAATAACACCGTGCTTTTTCTTATAGCGTTTTAAGTTTATTTCTTTTTCATTAACCGGCACTTTTACATATTCAGAGCCATTATAATACGCTAGATCACCGTCAATTTCCGAATAGAAAGTTTCAAAGCCGCTTGCTAACATATCTTTAACAAATGCCGGCACTTCACGACCTTCAGCCTCCATTTTAG
The DNA here is from genome assembly GCF_044763535.1 of Lysinibacillus sp. NPDC095746. Taxonomy (NCBI): domain Bacteria; kingdom Bacillati; phylum Bacillota; class Bacilli; order Caryophanales; family Bacillaceae; genus Lysinibacillus; species Lysinibacillus sp. NPDC095746. Next base: position 30,121 of record NZ_JBIWGL010000010.1, on the reverse strand, counting down.
CTACGGACTCTTTGACACCAATTGCATCCCATATTTCAAATGGCCCTTGCTGCCAGCCGAAGCCCCATTTCATAGCATTGTCAATCGCAACAATATCATCAGCAATTTCACCGTGTAGCTGTGCGGAGTAAATTAACGTTGGAGCGAAAATACCCCATAACAACTCTCCTGTGCGATCTTTCGCATATGTTAGTGCTTTTACTTTATTGGCTAATCCACGAGTTTGTTTTGCCATTTCAATAGAAGGTGTTTTTAATTTTTTTGCTGGGCTATATTCAAGTGTGTCTGGATTAATTTCAAGAATCTCTTTACCTTGCTTCAAGAAGAACCCTTGACCTGATTTTGCTCCTAACCAGCCGTTTGTGACCATTTTCTGTAGGAATTCTGGCACTGCAAATACTTGCTGCTCTTCACCAGTTGTTTGATCATAAACGTTTTTCGCTACATGGATAAATGTATCTAAACCAACAACATCCAGCGTTCGGAATGTTGCAGATTTTGGACGACCGATTAGTGGACCTGTTACAGAATCTACCTCACCAACCGAATAGCTACCCTTCATCATTTCTTGTAAAGTAATTAGTAAACCGTACGTTCCGATACGGTTGGCAATGAAGTTCGGTGTATCTTTAGCAAGTACGACACCTTTTCCAAGCACATCTTCGCCAAATGTTTTCATAAAGCTTACAACCTCAGGCGCTGTTGTGTTTGCCGGAATGACTTCAAGTAATTTTAAATAGCGTGGCGGGTTGAAAAAGTGAGTTCCTAGGAAATGCTTTTTAAAATCCTCTGAACGCCCTTCTGCCATTGCATCGATACTTATGCCAGATGTGTTAGAACTAATAATTGTGCCAGGCTTACGTACAGCATCAATTTTTTCATATAGACTTTGTTTAATCGCTAAATTTTCAACGACAACTTCAATAATCCAATCTACATCTTTTAATTGCTCTAAATCGTCCTCAAAGTTACCAACCGTTAGTAGTGATAAATTTTTCTTAGAAGTAAGTGGTGCTGGCTTTTGCTTTAATAACTTTTGAAGCGCTCCGTTAACGATACGATTTCTTACAGCAGGATGCTCTAAGGAAAGACCTTTCGCTTCTTCCTCTTTTGTTAGTTCCTTCGGTGCAATGTCTAATAATAATGTTGGAATACCGATGTTTGCTAAATGTGCTGCAATTCCAGAACCCATTACTCCAGAACCTAGAACAGCAGCTTTTTTAATATTGTAAGTCACAAGCAATTCCCCCTTATTCTCCCATTGAATGAATAGCCATTCATTTTTTGGCCAAAAAAATTTCAAGTTTGCCTTAGTGTATTTTTGTCTAGATCATTTTACGCGTAATCTTTGACATACGACTGAGGCTTATCTTCATTCAGCTACCATTTTGGATTAGAGGTTAATATCTTCTGCTGAATAAAGATAAAACTACTTTTTCTGTTTTTAGTTTAGATTATTTTGTCTGATTTAGCAATCTTTTTTCACCAATTATTTTTTCGATATACAACTTTTTTTGTTTTTTACGAGCGAAAACATAACAATAAGTAGATAGCGATAAATCCAAACAGAAAACTTTCAGGTTGAGGAAAAAATGTGTAGAATGGAAAGCAAGGAGAGTGAAATACTAATGAAAACAATTACAACTGCTGAACAATTTAATGAACTGATCTCAGGTGATCAAAAAGTTCTAGTGAAATTTTACGCTGGATGGTGCCCAGATTGCACACGCATGAATATGTTCATCGATCCAATTATCGAAGAGTACAGCCAATATGACTGGTATGAACTTAACCGTGATGAGCTTCCAGAAATCGCGGACAAATATGATGTAATGGGTATTCCAAGCCTACTAATTTTCCAAAACGGTGAAAAATTAGCACACTTACATAGTGCAAATGCTAAAACACCTCAGCAAGTTATAGAATTCTTATCTGCTCAACAATAATTAACTAGGCTAAAATAGCAAAGTGAATGTAGAACAGCTTAATATGTGGCGAAGCGAAGCGTCAGCCGCAAGGACAGAATTTTTATCTGCACAAAAAATAATGGAAAAACGAGCTGCATTTCTTTTTGAAATGCGGCTCTTTTAAAAAGGGGATTATGATGCGCCAGCAACTGTCGCTACTTGGAAAGTCTCAATATGATGCATCCATTTCACCAAAATACCATAATTCAGCTTGTGGTCCTACAACTGTACACGTAGTCTTAAATTATTTAGAAGATCAAGCTCCTTCGGTAAATGAGCTTTATAAACTTCTCGGTGGCACCAAAATCGGGTTATTTAAATGGCGTCTAATTCGCAATCTGCGCCAGCTTCGTCCGACATGGAATATTCGTGACTGTACGTTAAAGGAGGCTATGCAGGAAATCGATGCAGGTCGCCCTGTCGCCATACGCTTTGACCGCTATTTCAGCTTAAATTGGTGCGATAAAAAATCTGCTTTCGCCTATCATTGGGTCCCCCTCATTGGCTATGAAATACGCAATGATGAGCTATGGTTAATATTCCATGATAACGGCGGCCCTAAGCGTGAAAGTAAAATTCGAACGGCTCCTTTTAAAGATAATGAAAAAGTGTTGAGCTTCGTGAAAATTACACCGAACTAAGTAAGAGCGTGCCTGCAATGTTAGACACGCTCTTTTTTCATCAATAACCAAGGCTTATTTACTCTTCTCAAGAATAACTTTTAGAACTTCTGCAAAAACATCCATTGATCTATACGTTTCTTCTAACGTATTATCTATACCTCCAACTTCTAATAATACTGAATTATCATGGAGTTCTTGATTATAAGTATTTTGGGGATCAATCCCTTTTTCTATTACACCTACGGATAGTCCCGGATATAATTTTTCTAGTTGTTCATGAAGCTGAGTGGCAAATATTTTATTCGTTTCATAGTTTCCACTCGTTTTTGATACGACAAATTTAATTCTTGCGTAATCTTTCCCTTTCATTTCAATTGTGGATTCACTTCTTTTTTGAGAATCGCGATGTATATCAAAAACCATGCGGATGCTGTCATTTTCAGCTAAAACTTTCTGTAAATTTTCTCGTGACACTTTATATGAATCTGGAAAGTATGAACCCCTTTGTTTTAAGATTCCATCTATATCTGTCTCATCATGAATTGAATTAATATCCATTTCTTTTAAAGCTCTACTTAACTCTTTACCTACCAGTATTACATTTTTAGTATCACTATACGGTAGCTGCTCTTTATACGCCCGCTGTTCAGGAAGCTCCGGGAAAAATGATTCCCTGTTATGTGATTGATAAATATATACCACAGGTTTCTTTTCTTCCATTGCATAAGACAATGCCCCCCTCCCATCACTATGGGCTACCTTTGAAACTATGCCACTCCCATTTAAAGAGATTAGCCATGAAAAAATAAATGCACAAACTAAAACACCGCTTGTAATCACAGAGAATTTTGTGAAGATCCTTTTTTTACCCAAGCTTCGTGCTCGTTGTCTAAGAGTATTTTCAGTTGCAGAAACAAATTCCTTTCTAGGATGTTGAGGGTACATTTCTTTCAGCATGTCAAATAAGTCTTTTTCATTTTGCATTTGTCAAAACCCCCTCTATTTCAATATTCAGTTTTCTTTTAAGCTCTTTTAGGGCTCTATGATAATCAACTTTTACTTTCGCCGCACTACATTGAAGAATTTCCGAAGTCTCGTTTATGGAAAATTCATTAATACCTCTAAGAATGACTACTGCTCTATAATTAGGTTTTAATTTAGCGATAGCTTCATGAATAAATTGTTTTAATTCTGTTACCTCAAATTCCTCATCAGGTTTCTTTTCATTCGAAGATAACTGATTAAAAAAAGCGTCCTTAAATAGTGAGGCAAACCTTTTCTTTCTGTAGTGATCTATTGCTACATGTTTTGCGATTGAAAAAATCCATGTTTTTAAATGATAGTTACCATTAAAATTCGATAACCCTTTTAATACCCGAATAAATACTTCTTGGGTCAAATCCTCAGCATCATTTTGATTTCCCGTAAAACAAACAAGAAATCTATAAACGTCTAAGTAATACAAATTGTAAATTTCAACTATTCTTGATTCTAAGTTATTTGAATCGATCAATCTTTCCCCTCCTTTTACTTATTTGCTTATAATTCGTTTGAGGTTCGGAAAAGGTTACAAAATTTTATATAAAAATGCTCATCACCATAAAGTGTAGTTAATTTCCGTTCCGGCTGGGGGCTTTGTAGCTGACGCTTCGCTTTCGCAACAGAGCAAGCAAGCTTCCCGAGGGCGTCCGCCGAGCCGCTTCACTCGTGCTGCTCGCTCAGGGTCTCGGGCAAACACGATGTTGATTACAAAACGTGATTACAGGACGTGATGGTTTTAGTCTTCGTTCAATCTATTGCTGAGCCCCAAGGAGTCACCTATTTCCACTCCAATCAACCCATGAACATGGCATATTTCACTAAATATTTACCTCAACATTTGGTGATGAGACATAAAAAAGCAGAGCATAATTCTATACTCTGCATTAATTACCATGATGTATGTGATTTATTCAGCTTGACATTTAATTTTGTAACAGATTAAAACATCTTTGTAATCAGTATTATATCTTTTTTCTGTAACACTAATATAAAAATCTTCTCCGATTAAATTCTTTTATCGGGTTCGTCTGGAAACAGGTCTTGTCTCATCGCATTAAATAACGCCATTTGCTCTGATTTAGTTAATTCACTGAACTCTTCATAAACATCTTCCCACTTAAACAACTATTTCTTGAACACCATCCCACTTATGAATAGTGTTTTTTGGGGTTCTAAAAGGAAAAGAATAGAATAGATTTCAGAGCAGAATAAACTGAATGTACCTTTCCTAGCTATATTTAACGCTTTTATAAGTGGATGAAAATGAATAAACGATGTTTAATTTAACTTATATTTAAATAACTTATTTTTTAATGCTATATTGACTTAAAAATGCAAATAGAATACAATTCGATAATGATAATCATTCTCAGTAGAAGGAGACTAACAAATTGTTTCGAATTTCTGCACACGACATCGAAGTAAAATATGATAAAAATATTATTCTTAGAGACCTATTATTACATATTCCTGATAATAGTATTTCAACAATTATTGGACCGAATGGTTGTGGGAAATCAACTTTATTAAAGGCTCTAACAAAAATATTGCCTTATTCCAAAGGTCAAATTTTATTAGATGGACAAGCTTTAACCTCATATAAAACAAAAGATTTGGCGAAAAAAATGGCATTACTTCCGCAATCTCAGATTGCACCTTCTAACATTTCAGTACGTGAACTTATTGCTTACGGAAGGTATCCCCATCAAGGGAATTTCGGTATTTTAAGCTCTCAAGATCAAGAAATTATTAACTGGGCAATCTCCAAGACCAAGTTAAATGACGTAGAAAATTCTATTGTTGATTCATTGTCGGGTGGGCAACGTCAACGCGTTTGGGTCGCTTTAGCATTAGCCCAGCAAACGGACATTATTTATTTAGATGAGCCCACAACCTATTTGGACCTTGCACATCAACTTGATTTAATGAAACTTCTTAAACAATTGAATGTGGAAGAAAATCGTACAATTGTTATGGTACTACATGATTTAAATTTAGCAGCTAGATATTCAGACTATATGATTTCAATGAATTCTGGTCAAATCGTAAAAGCTGGAGCCGTTGATGAAGTGATGACTACTGATAATTTAAAGCAGGTTTTTCAAATAGATGCTGTCATTAGTGAAGATCCTTATACTAAAAAACCAATTTGTCTATCTTACGACACTAGTTTATAAGAGGTGATAAGATGACAATTTGGCACAAATGGATCATGATATTCGTACTTTTAATTATCTGTTTTGCTTCCATTATTTTTGCAATCAGTATAGGGGCTAAAAATATTCCCTTTATCACAGTGTGGACATCCATTTTCCAATTCAACTCAGAGGATAACTTACATCAGATCATTTATGACGTTCGATTACCACGAGTGTTAGGGGCCGTATTTGTTGGAGCTGCTTTCGCAGTCGCTGGTACAGTAATTCAAGCAATCACACGTAATCCCCTTGCTGATATAGGCATTTTAGGAATCAACGGTGGGGCAGTACTTCTTGTGACTATCTGTTTTGCATTTTATCCAGCGATTTCCTACGGTTGGCTTACGTTCTTTTCATTCATCGGGGCCGCACTATCGACCTTCCTTGTCTTTTCAATCGGTATAGTCGCTCGTGGGAATCTTTCCCCTTTAACATTTACAATTGCTGGGGCAGTGATTGCTGCATTTCTACATGCAATTAGTTCAGGTATTGCCATTTATTTTGATTTGAATCAAGAATTGGCTTTTTGGTATGCAGGTGGAGTTGCAGGTGTTACGTGGAGGCAACTTCCTTTATTGATTACTATCGTTATCGTATCCATCATTATTGCAACATTACTTGGTAAGCAATTAACGATTTTAAGTACAGGCCAAGAAATGGCATCGAGTTTAGGTATTAACATTAAGTTCTTACTATTCACAAGTATGGGAGTTATCGTTTTACTTGGTGGTGTTGGAGTTGCAGTCGGTGGTTCTATTAGTTTTGTTGGACTAATTATCCCTCATCTTTCACGTAAATTTGTTGGACATGATTACCGTTGGAATATTCCAGTAAGCGCTTTATTAGGAAGTACACTTGTAGTAATCGCTGATTTATCAGCTCGAATAATTTTTGCACCTAAAGAGCTTGCATTAGGAATATTAATTGCCTTTATTGGTGTGCCATTTTTTCTAGTTGTCGCGAAGAAACTGGAGGGAACTTAAATGGCAACAAAGCGAAGAATTCCATTTCTTTTATACATCTCGATCACTTTGATATTCATTTTTCTAACATTTTTCTTTTCAATTAACACAGGAAGCTATCAACTTTCTTTACTAGAAGTGGTGAATAACCTATTTGGTCAAGGGCAGGATCATAATATACTCGTATTATTTGAGTATCGATTACCCCGCATCTTGATGGCATTAGTCGGTGGTGCTGGTATCGCTGTGGCAGGATCATTACTCCAATCCTATACGGGCAACCATTTAGCGGATACTGGTTTATTAGGTCTCCATGCGGGTGCTTCATGTGGATTAATTATATTCATGAGCTTTTTCAGTCAAAAATTTTTATATGCTGAAATTTTAATACCTTTATTCGCCTTTTCAGGTGGTGCTTTGGCCGCCGTTTCGATTGTTTATTTAGCAAAATCAAAAAATGGCGGTATCAATACAAATAAATTGATTTTAATTGGTATTGCTGTATCGGCACTTTTTAATGCAATAACGCTATTTTTATCATTACGTTTAAATAAAGATACTTATTCTTTTGCAGCTAGTTGGTTACTTGGGAATATTTGGGGACGTCATTGGATTCATGTTTCTATTTTAATTCCATGGGTTGCTCTATTTAGTTTTCTTGCCTATCACTTAGCGCATCGATTAAACCTTTTACAAGTTGGAGAGGCATTCGCTCAAACAACCGGAATTAATGTAAAACGCACAAAAAATAGCGCATTGATAATGGCTGTGGTGTTATCAAGCGTTTCAGTAGCCATCGTAGGTAATATTAGCTTTTTAGGACTTTTAGCGCCACATTTGGCACGTCAATTAGTTGGCAGTGACTATCGCCTCAACCTACCTTTATCTGCATTGATTGGCGCTGGCATTTTACTACTTTCTGATACGATTGGTCGTTCTCTATTTGAAGCAAACCCAATCCCAGCAGGTATATTGGTATCCTTCATTGGAGGACCTTATTTTATTTATTTACTATTAAAAAACAACAGGAGTGTATAACAATATGAAAAAATGGTATTTACCAGTAACTTTAGCTCTATTAACAGCAGTTTTAGGTGCTTGTGGAAATGAAGAATCAACAACATCTAATTCAACAACGAAAGTAGTTGAAGAACAACGTATTGGCTCTTTATCAATTCACTTAACAAATGACTTAATTGCCCTAGATATTACCCCCGTTGGTTCTGTAGTTGGCGGTTCATTAGGTGATTTTTTACCACAAGCAGCTCCGTACTTAACAGAAGCTACAAAATATGGCCCTGCAAAAGATGTTGATATGGAATCATTACTTTCCTCTGAACCAGATGTTATCGTTGCAGATGAAGAATTTGCAGCAGCGAATTTAGAACACTACAAAAAAATTGCACCCGTTCAACTATATAACTTAGATGAAGGAACATGGCGTGATCATTTAACATTGCTTGGAGAAAAATTCAAAAAAGAAGAATTAGCGAAACAATTTATTGCAGATTACGAAAAGAAAACGGAGGAAGTAAAATCTTTACTTGCTAAACAATATGGTGAAGATGCAACAGCAATGGCAATCCGTGTTACAGATAAAGAATTACGTGTTTTCTCAACAGCACGACCAATGGGCCCAATATTATTTAAAGACTTAAATCTTGAACCTGCTACAGGAATTACAGAAATGGGTACAGAAGAGCCTTATCAAGTGATATCAAAAGAAGTTATTGGTGATTACGATGCAGATATTATATTTGTTGTAGTTAATAGCAACGAAGAAGCTGAAAAAGTATACAAAGAACTTGCTAAATCATCTATATGGAAATCTCTAAAAGCTGTTCAAAAGGGCCAAATTTTTGTTGTTTCAGATCAACCTTGGTTAGACTATTCAGCTCTTGGGAACTCAATGGCAATGGATCAACTATATGACCAATTAAAAAAATAAAAATATAGTCTACTTACAAGAATACATCATACAATGCGAAACCCTTCACTTTTCCCCCTAAAACCATATTGTTTCAATGGTTTTAGGGGGATTTACTTTTTACTTTTTACCGTTTACCTTATTGCTTTTGCGCAATAGCAAGGGTTCAAAACTTACTGATTTCGCAAATATGTTAGGGCTAGATTAGGTGCTCATTTAAAGGGCGGGTACCTGGTCTTTTATAATTTGTTGAGCTGTAACTTTATTTCAATTTCAATTTCAATTTGTTTCTCATTATTTATTAGAACGGCTGTAATCTCTGGGTCTGTCCAAATATCTCCACCATTTTTTCATTTTCTTTAAAATCTAAAGTGGCTTCTTGATTTGCAGAAACTATTATTTCATCCTGAGTTAATCCAAATTCCTGAACATCCTCTATTGTTTCATGGATGTTCTCACTTTTCATTTACCAACTGATATTGGCTTCTAATGTACACTTCCAATACCAAGATATAAATGGGCTGTCGGAACTTTTTTCCATTAGTGAAGCCGGTGCTAAAGCAAATGCCATCTGAGTTTAGCAGAAACAGCCAAAACAAACGGCATTGATTTCTATCAGTACCTTGTGAAGCTATTAACTGAGCTACCAAAACAGCCAGAGATCTTACAAGATTACATGCCTTGGTCGAAAAATATCCAAGCCACATATTCAAAATGGCCAGCTATCTGAAAAAAACTCAGATAGCTGGCCATTCGTCGTGCGTACCGAGAAGGTGCACTACTTATTTTTGTATTTCGGGCTTACGACGAGAACACATATAGCAAATTATATGAGATGTTATAATGAGGAAGAATACAAGAAAAATTAGGCTACTTAGCGCCCGTAGAATACGGTTACCAAGCAGCCTAATGGGTGTTTTATGTGTGTCTTAAATGACTAGGTCAGTCCAATGTTTAAGGTTTTTATTACAGTGAATATAACGAACGTGCCTGCTTGGCAATTAATGTGTAGCCTCGTTCTTCTATTTCTTTGAACGTTTGAGGATCGTAATTAGGTAATACTAAGCTCGCTAATTCTGCCTCGATTGGTACGTTCGTTTGAATTGTTGCGAGCTCGTGTGACAATTTCAGCATGTCTATATTCTCTTTAATTTTCGTGCGTTGACCTGGCTTTAATTCGTCTATCGACGTTAGAACATTTTCGATAGAACCATATGTTTGAATTAACGTAAGTGCCTGCTTTGGTCCAATACCTTTAACGCCTGGGTAACCGTCACTCGTATCTCCCATAAACGCTTTGACCTGCGCAAATTGAATAGGTTCGATGCCATATTCCTCTTGAAAGCGTGTATGCGTATAAATGTCATATTCTGTGTAGCCTTTTTTCGTAAAAGCAATTTCCGCTGATGGTCTTAAAAGTTGCAGTAAATCCTTGTCTCCGCTAATTACCGTAATGTCAGCCTCATCCTGAAACTTTGTAATCATTGAGCCAATTAAATCATCTGCCTCCATTCCTTTAACACCGAAATTTTGCCAGCCTATTTGTTGCGATAAATTTTTCGCCATATCAAATTGCGGTAGCATTTCCTCTGGTGGTGATGGACGATTAGCCTTATAGCCATCAAATAATTCGTTACGGAATGTATGTGCACCCATATCCCAACAAACAGCAAGATGGGTTGGCTTCATAATAGATTGTGCCGTTAATACATGACGTACAAATCCTTGGGCACCATTAGAAGGTGTCCCATCCGCCAGGCGAATATAATGCCCCATCGCAGCCGATGCAAAAAATGAACGGAATAATAGCGCCATGCCATCCACAATTAAAAGTTTTGGTTTTGTTGTCATATAAATAGTCCTCTCTATTACAATACAATAATTGTATTTATCTATCATACTTTTATAAAGCATTGTCTATTATAGCAAACTATATGACAACATCTACAATATATAGCATAGTGTTAATTTTATGCAGTACCTAAACTTTCATCAATTATGCCCGGCATAATCATCATTTTATTAGAGAGCCAAGACGGGGTATTCTGTCTTTAAAAGCCCATAAACATCAACGTCTTCATATGTATCCACTAAAAATCTATGTTGTCTCAAGGTTCCCTCTTTGCGCAATCCACACTTTTCTAACACCCTAGTCGATGGTTTGTTTCTAGAAATGGCAGATGCCCAAATTTTGTTAAGACCTAGTTCGATAAAACCAAAATGAATCATGCTATTTACAGCTTCGGTTGCGAAACCTTTCCCCAAATAATCCTGACCAAGCCAATAGCCAAGTTCACCTCTATTGTTGACCTTATCAAATCTTAACGTAATCGTACCTATAATTTCTCTCGATTCTTTTGAAACAATTGCTAGGGGGTATTCGACTCCCCGTTTTAGAAGTTCTGGATGCATATCAATCCAATCTTGTGCGAACTTCAATTCATATGGGTACGGAAGCCCAAGAATATTGGCTAATCTTTTATCATTAGCCAATTCTTTGATTCTGACTGCGTCATCCATAGTAAAAGGTTCTATACATAGACGCTCGGATTCTAATTTTATCACCATATTTCCTCCCCCTTTGTTATCAATATGCCCCCTTGTTCTGGACAATTTTAATGCAAAAACGACAGCTTTTTATAGGCTGTAAAATTTTTTAGTTGATTCCACCACACTTTACGACCTGCGTAAGATGCCGACTTTTTCTAGATTATTTACTGACACCATGGACGTTATATTTTTGAATACGATTGCGGTAATCCAGTCGAATACCGGTTAGCCATTGTAAAAATGCTGTCACACCCATTTTCACTGTTTCGGGGCGTAGGTCCCCCTCCTTTGGATCGGCATAGACAAAGTCAATATGGCGGACCCCTTCATTTTCTCCAATGAGCTTTAGAATATCAAATAATTCATAGGCCGTTAAACCACCTGGTGTTGCAGCAGGTACATCTGGGGCGAATGTAATATCGAGCACATCCAAATCAACAGATACATAAATACGATCTACCTCATACATAAGCTGACGGAGCATTTCACGAATCGTTAATTGTATGCCATCACGACGCATTTGCTTTAACGTAATCATATGTATCCCTTGTTCTTTCGCATAGTGAATCATTTCTGGTGAATTAAAAAAGCCGTGTAACCCGACATTATAAACATGTTTCCCCTCTACAACGCCTGCTGCAATGAGCTGCTGTATTGGAGAATCCATAGCTAAACCAATTTCCTCTTGATTCCGAGCATCCAAATGCGTGTCAATTTGAATAATCCCTATGCGATCCTTTGGAAAAGCATTCTTTATTCCTCTAAGAGAGCAAGCTGTTATCACATGATCTCCCCCTATCAGACACGTGAAACTTTTAGAATATGCGGTGCTTAAACTTTCAGCTGCAGCTTCTATAGCAGACTCCGAAAGCATTCTATCCGTCTCATGGATGGCCACATCACCTACATCGACGACTGCTAACGTACGCAAATCTACTTGCTCATCTAAATTATAAGATTGAAAACTTGGCCAAGCCTTTCGAAATGCTGTTGGATACAGCGCCTTTTCGGATCGTTTACTAGCATACGATAATAAAGCACCGTACAAAATAATATCTACATCATTTGGAAGTGGATTTTCTTTTTGCTTCACCCATTGATGCATAGCTGAACCATTTTCTTGCTTATACTGCCATTCTGGTTGAATAAACATGTTAACCGACCGCCTTTACGTCATTTTTATATACTATCTTTAAATATTTCCAATTCATATCAGCTGGGCGTCCAATGTCGAATTAAAGTCAATTGCCCTATACTTTTTTATTGATCCTATAAATATACCTAGTAAAATATTTTCCACATTAATAGTACCATTAGTACATACAATTTCGTCAAAGTTCGGTATTTTCCCTCTTAATTTCTTAAAAAATCTATATACTCCATTTACCCCTTTACACACAAAAAGTAGCAAACTAAGCCATTTTCTAGTTTGCTACTTTTTATGTTTGATTCAGCAGGGTTTTTTCACCCCCACTGATTATTAGTCTTCACCTATCGTGCTTTTGCGGGATAAAGTTTGGCAAAGCTCTGCGACCTCGTGCATCGTATAGCTTTGAAAGTTATATTGATGACGCAATTCCTGATAATACTGTAAAAGCTCCTCAAGCATCGCTAAATTTTTTTCGATGTTCTTGCCAAAATTATGAGGGTGCCACCATAAATGATAAAAGGCTTTAGACCTTGCAGCTGCATGCATTCCCTCTTTTATACGCTGGACTTTTAAGCCTTCAAAAAATCGCAAAGGTCTACAATAGGGCCTTAAAAATGCACTTGAACGAATGTTAATAAAGGAGTCCTTTTGCATTTCTTCTAGCGTTACTAGATGATTTCCCGTTATATTAACATAGCTATCCAGCCATTTTTTTGCAGCTAATAGCCGACCTTTTCTCGTAAATTTTTGAGGATCGTACAACGGATGTTTTTCATTTCCTCGATAGCATACAAATCCTACTTCCTTACATGCTGGGAAATAGGCTTCATTCACTTGATTACGCGGAAAGACAATCGATTTCATTGGTCCGATATTTTCTTCACAAATCATGGCAGTAGCATGTAAATCTGCACGAAAATTCGCTTCAGTTTGTCCATTTTCTAAACAGTAAAAATGTGAAAATGTATGACTGCCTATTTCTTGATGTGGCGTACGTTTAATCTTCTCAATTAAGGATTTGCCGAAATGTAAAAGGTCCTCTTGCTCATTTTCTCCTACTTTTGCAAGTTGTGTATGTGCTGCGTAGCGCATGTTTTTATATTTTATTGGAATACCTCTTAAGTAGTGAGCCATTTCAGCTTTTGTTTCTGCAAACAATAGACCTACTGTTGCCCAAGTCGCATGAATACCATACTGTTCAAACAACTCTAGTATTTTAGGCAATGCTTCACGGACGCCATATAAATTTTTATTGTATTGTCCGTGCTTAAATACATCGTGGACACCCCAATTTAGCTCAAAATCCAATGATATGACAAGACCTCCACGATTTACTTCAATAACTACTTCCTCCATTTTTGCACGCCCAGTAACAGTGCACGTATTTTGGATTGGGTAATGTAACCAGAATATACATCGACGACTTGTCCACCGAAGCCTAGTTTAAACGCGCGAACATTTTGATCATCTGTCAGCTTCCCCATATCATATAACACAAAGCCCTGCTCCTTTAAATGCAATAAATTATGCCAAAGTAAGAAACGATTTGCATATCGAATTGGTCGTATTAAATGCTCTGGCATTGATTGTGAATGACAAGTCGCTACATAATAGGACATCGCTTTTTTAGCGTATATAATATCGAGTCTATAGCATAGTGTTTGTCCACAAAAACTGCGAATCTCAGACAACCATAGTGCTCCTTTATTTTTTAAAAGCGTAATAGCTTCCATTTGAGACTTACTAATTAGCTCGAGCTTTTTTCTTTTTGCGAAGTTATTATAAAACTGTTGAAAGGCTCGTAAATTGTCATCTGATGGTTCCTTATAAATAAAAACTTGATAGGACTCTTTTTGTGCACGACGAAGAATTTTCCGATTACTTTCTGAAAGAGCAAGATATAATGATAACTCACTATCTGTAAGGTGAATATGAACCGTTTTACTTTTAACAAGCTTACGGCTTGGTACAAGTGAATTTGTATAGCCAATAACCTTCATTGATTTTCTAACATTAGCTGGCTTCTCTACGAAATAAAAATGCTGCATTGCGATATTCCATCGCTTACTTTTAATGGACAGAATGAACATCGCCCCCACTTTCTGTGTATTTTTCTACATGATTTCGCTCATAACGAGCACATTTAAAATGTTTCATTCGAGAAATACGTTTATAGCCTAGCTGCAATAATTGTTTACGCTTTCGCCATTGCCAAAATCTCGCAGTAACCCAAAGTGTTTGTGCAGGTTTCATTTTTTGGAAAAAGGCTGTAATAATATCGATATTTTTATAAACATCATAGGTTAAAAAATATGTCTGCTTTGGCAATGCTTCAACAATTTGCAAATTATCTACATGCCAGTTCATCGCATGTAATGCAAACGCAGGTTTATTCGTTTCTGCATAAGAATCTTTGTAAATCGTGTATCCCTTATAAAATAGAGAAATAATTTCTTCGTTATCGAGTTGCATCGCCTCCTGTATCGACAACTCCTCAAATAAATCTCCTACAGGTCGTTGCGGTGTAACATTATCTGATGGGGATAATTCATACAAATTCACTTGCTTAAAACGAATAAATTTTTCTACGAATAGTTGTCCACATTCTAGCCAATTTTTTACTTTCCCATACTTTACTAAGTAACGTAATTGACCTAGAGTATTGCGTTTCCATTCCACGACACGATGATTACCTTTTAAAAATTCCTTGAGCCGTTCCTTCAGCGTATAGCTACTTGCCAATAGCCTTGCTCGCTTCGTTCCACCGCTTACGAGCATACGCCTCGTAAAATCAATATTAAAGCGCCAATCGAACTTATACGGCTCATAGCCAATACTCATATCGAACAAACGATAGTTTTCAGAATAGGCTCGCTTAATCGTTTCTTGATTCACTAATCTGTTAGGCCCGAATATATTAAATGTTGGCTCATGTGCAAGTGCGTAAGTTACATAACGTCCACGACAGCAAATTCCGTATGTGAAGGCAATCCATTGGTCTTCAAAAACAAGTGCGTCTACCTCCACTTGCAATGCCTCCCCTTTAAGAAGCGTTAACTGTTCGAAAAAGTCCTTTTTCTTCCCTTTCGTAAAATCACTTGTATCTATTTTTTTAGCCCACCGTCGATCAAATAATCTAAACATTTGCCAAAGTTCATCTCGCGAAGGGATTTTCCTCGTTAAGGAGCCTAATTTTTGTAGCTTCCGTTCTCTGCTGTCCATACCATGCATTGTTCTACGTTGATTGAAGTAGTTAGGAATATCTACATCATGAAAGGCAAGATACGGAGTCACTACACGAAAAATACTTGGACGTAACTGCCTTTCAACAAAATATTGCTCAATGACCTTTGTAGAGTCTTTGCTTTCCAATAATCCATGAAATGAAAATAGTACATGTTTGTACTTTTCAATGAGCTGATCAAACACAAAGGTTATAACGGGCAACAGCCATTCTTTTTTTGCTACAACACCTGAATAATTCGCCATATTCTCTCCCGCAAAGGCATAAATTCGTACTCCCCACCGAAGTCGAACTATGAAGGGGAAAAAGGCAATGATCGTACCATTTTCTTCAACAGCATAGAGCTCGACACGCTCTCTTCGTCCAACAATTTGCCACCAGTTATAAAACCAAGCAAATTCTATAAATGGATTATCATTGTCCTCAGATGCTAAAATTTCATCCCAAATATCCTTGTACCACATAAGCTCATCATCAGTTCGAATGCGAATTAATTGCAACTTAATCACCTTTCTTAGCCGATTTTAATGTAGCCTGTTCGTAGATAAATAGCGTTTTCTGATACATTGGTAGAAACGCGGCGTTCACTTGCGTCCCCATTTTTTGACGTAAGCGCTCATCTTGTTAAAGTCTTTTCTTTAGTAAATCGTTATCATCTCGATTAATTAAATCGGAAATTAACTCATTGACACCGCCCACATTCGTAGCGTTAATCGGAAGTCCTGCTCGCATTGCTTCAATAATTGAAATCGGTAAGCCCTCCCAATCTGATAACAAGACAAATACATGACTTTCCTCAAGTAAGGATGTGACATCCAATTGATTGCCCAAAAATGAAGCACGATTTATTAAACCTTTATCGGCAATAAATTCTTCTAAACGTGGGCGCAGTGAGCCATCACCGATCAATTGCAAGCACCAAGGTACTCAGAATAAATCCTGTCTTTTTGGCACTTCAAAACGAGCAACCATCACGATTAATGGATGCTCCTCATTCTCTTTTATAGGTGCTACTTGCATCTCTATTTGATCGCTGCCATTATGAATGTCAGCATTTTATGAGCAGGAGCAATTTCGCTGCATGGCTGAAGCGCCACAGTTATGGATCATAAAGGCCTGCTACAATAGTTACCTCGTGACTATCTTGCTTTAATTTTATGGCGAGTGCCTCCACATGCTTTTGCGCTCCTCCAATCTTATCCATACGTGAAAGATCTTCAGAACCTCACACTCCTTAATTGTTAATAAGCACCTGTTCGCGCTAAAACTACGAAAATTGTTTTGATGATAATTTTAAAATCCATCCAAAAGGAATAACGATCAATGTATTCTAGGTCATATGAAATTTTTTGCCCATAAGAAGAGCGGCCGTTAATTTGAGCAAGTCCTGTTAAACCAGGCTTTACTTCTAAACGCCGTGCTTGTAAAGTGTTATAAGCATTTGTGATGGACGGAACTTCTGGACGTGGTCCAACAATATTCATATCTCCTTTTAAAACATTAATGAGCTGTGGAATTTCATCAATACTGAACTTGCGAAGAACGGCCCCAACTTTTGTGATTCGTGCATCCTGTTCAGTTTTAAAAAAATAATCATCCGGAATTCCGTCTGCACACATTATAGGCATATTCACTGGAACTGCTTGTATAGTCATTGTCCGCAGCTTCCAAATAACAAAGCGCTGATGATCCTGTCCGGTACGGATTTGTTTTAAAAAAACTGGGCGGCCTGTGCTAATAAGTAAAACGAGGAATACTACTAACATAAGAGGAATGGTAATGAAAAGTATTAGGAGTGCCCCCGCAATATCAAACATTCTTTTCCCGTACTGACTATAAAATTTAATAGTCTGAGCTGACTGCTCGTGCAACACATCATCCTTCGCATTTTTTACCACTTAACTTTATATATTCATTTGGGACATTTATAGAACTACTTTTGAGGAAGCAATCAATAATATGTAGAAAAAAGGGTCAACACCATAACGTGGGTTGATTTCCGTTCCAGTTAGGGCTTTCTTGGGGATGTCGGGGAAACAAGGTTTATTGCGCAAAAGTGAAGCGTCAGCGGCAATGTTTTGACTGCGCGAAAGCGAAGCGTCAGCAGCAATGTTTTGTCTGTGCGAAAGCGAAGCGTCAGCGGCAATGTTTTATCTGCGCAAAAGTGAAGCGTCAGTCAACAGGACGCAAAGTCTTCACTCCAATCTGCCTACTAAAAATGCATACATGAAAAAAAGAAGTTATTTCAAAATCATTTTTGAATAACTCCTCCTATTTTAGCATGAATATAGATGTTCCCTTTTACCCTTGTATAATCTGTACTTCGCATGTAATTTGAACATTTCCTTTTAATGCCTTACTAATCATACATGTTTGTTCTGCCTTCTCAGCTAAGCGATTAATTCTTTTTCGTTCTCGCTCAGATAAATTTTGTACAATAATTTTTGGCTTATGTACGATTTTCTCATAAGTAAAAACACCGTTCGTGACATCAACAAAGCCTTCAGCTTGCATAGACAAATCCAATACAGCAATCTTCGAATTTTCAAGTAATGTAGCCAGTGTAATTAAATAGCAGGTTGCTGCCGCTCCTAACAGCATTTCATCAGGATTTGTCCCCATCCCTGGCCCATTCATTTCTCGAGGAATAGAAATTTTCGTATTTAGATTGTCTGCAACAATAGTACCCGTCCCATTTCTCCCCTCCGACCATTGTAAATTCATAGTAAATAAATGTTGAACCATAAATAATTCCTCCTTTTGATTATATTGGGTACGAGTAGAGCATTTACTTTAGGGACCTAAGCAGTTCTTTGCTCCATCACTTAACTCCGTTTTCTTCGTTACCGACCAATTCTATTATCTGCCTAATCAGTTTGCAAGTTATAAAGTAATTTTATGGAAATGGAAGATAGTCGCTCCTTCGGGATCATCGTACGCCCAACCCGAACGGAAATCACCCCCTCACGATAGCGACAAACGCAATTCTTCCCTTGGCCAAAAGAATTATCAGTGCAATAATAAAACATCCAATATTTAAGAAAAACAGGAAAACTAATTTTATGGTAAAATAGAAAAAACAATTCTTTAGGAGATTTAAAAAAATGATTTTAACAAAGCAACAAGCAATACAAGCACTTAAAAAGAACAAATTTATCGGTTTTACTACTAAAACAGGAAATATTATTATGAAGAAGATGAATAAAACCGATTATAATATTTTTGTATTTGAAGAAGGCAAAGATAAACCAGTCCGTTATGTAGGTTCTATTATGAACATCATGGCGACAATGAGCGACAAAGCTTCTAACAAGGATTTCGTTATTGTGGAACAGCTTTCAACTCAAAATAAAGAAGAGGCTGAATCTGAAGAGAAAGATGACATCAAAGAAGTGGTGGAGCCTGTAGAGAAAGCTAAAATTAAAGAAACTGCTAAACCTGCAGAAAAAAATGAAGCAAAAAAAGAAAAACTAGAAAAAACAGCTGACTTCGATGAAGAAAGACGTGCTATTTCAGGTTACGAAGGCTTATATGATGTTACGGCGAGCGGTCGAATCATTACAGTACGTGAAAATCGCCCATTAGCTCGATGCAACGATGAATATGGTTTCCATATTGTTCGACTAACAAAAGAGGGTACTGCTTCAAGTCACAATGTATTTGAACTTTGGAAACAGGCATACCCTGAACTTGAACAAACTAATTTTAAAGGTGCCTTAAAAGCGAAATATGGTACAGGCTGTAAGCTAAACGATAAACCAGGTATTCACTTTTAACCCTTTTAGTGAGTGTCACGAAAATTTGCAGCAGCATAATTGATTTAAAAACCCCGAGCGTCGATGCATTGACGCTCGGGGTTTTTAAATTATGGAAAAGAACCTATTATAATTTGCGATTAATATCTATTCCGGTTTGATACGCATATTTCGATAATAAAGCCCCTAATAATAGATTTATCGATAAATTAACCTCTTACTTTTTAGTAATTCATACAACGGACCTTTTTCTAAAACTTACGACTATCATATTCGTTTCTACTTAGCATATATTTTTTAAAAACAGCTTAAAGAATATATAGGGTGGAGGAATTTTGCAGTTGAGCGCAATGATACTTGGTGGCTTTCTTTTTTTTAGTGCTAGCATTGGAGGAGCTCTAGCTTGGGTATTCTCTAGGCTATTCAAGCATACAACTCATGGATTATCATTATTATGTGGTGGATTTTTAGTTGGCTTACTTGTAGTAGACGTCATTCCTTCTTCTTTTCAAATATACAAATCATTTGGCCTATTACTTGGCATTTTGTTAGGCTATTTAATGTTTGAAGTTCTTAATAGTTTATTTCACACTTCTCATACTCAAAATCCCTCAGTATCACTATTGGCAATCGCTATCATTATCCACACTATTCCGATGAGTCTTACTGTCGGACAGTTGTTAGGGAAAGCCTCACTAAGTGTTGCCATAACAGCTTCTAT
This sequence comes from Lysinibacillus sp. NPDC095746, assembly GCF_044763535.1. Taxonomy (NCBI): domain Bacteria; kingdom Bacillati; phylum Bacillota; class Bacilli; order Caryophanales; family Bacillaceae; genus Lysinibacillus; species Lysinibacillus sp. NPDC095746. Next base: position 9,983 of record NZ_JBIWGL010000010.1, on the reverse strand, counting down.
TATTCTACATCATCTACCAGAAGGCTTTGCACTTTCTACAGCATTACTATCACAAGGAGAACGGCTTTGGAGACTCTTTATTTATTTTATAGCATTTTCGATTTTCTTTAGTGTTTTCATACAGATCGGCCAATATTGGGAGTTATCTGATAAGGCACAAGGTGTACTAATGGGCGTATCGATTGGGTTAATAGCAACAGCCAGTATTTCAGAATTTATTTTGCATCATATTCGTTCAGTTTCAATAAAATCACTTATAGCATTCGTTTTATTAGGTTATTTATTAAGTCACGTATTTCATATGCTAGTCGAATAAAAAAGCAATCCACCCCAATTGTGGATTGCTTCTTTTTAATTACTCTTCGTCACCAATTAACATTAATGTTAGTGATAGGATTTTAGCAAACTGTGCACGTGAAAGATTACCTTTTGGATTAAATTGACCGTTTGCTCCATCGATTACACCTAATTGCTTTAATAATCCGATTGATTCAACAGTTTCCTTACGCATTTGGTTTTTGTCTGCAAATGGGTTATTTTTGCTAACCTTACTTACATCAAATTCCTTTCCTTCTAGGAATCTTGCAGTTACAAATGCCATTTCCTCACGTGTAACAGGTTTATACGGCTCAAAATTAACACCATCAAAAATATCAATTATGCCATATTCCTCTAAAATCGCTACTTCCTTTGCACCTGGGTATTTTGCCAAATCTTTATATGTAGCAGGACCTTCATAATCTTCCTTCACATCTAGTCCTGAAGCACGGAAAATCATAGAAACTAATTGTCCGCGTGTTACTTGACCATTTGGAGTAAATGTTGTAGCAGATGTACCTTTAATAATGTCTAATTGGAACAATAATTGGATATAGCCCTCTGCCCAATGTCCAATAGTATCTGTGAAGTAACCACCTGGTTTTAACACAAGATCCTCTTCCTGAATTGGTCCAATAATATCATTCAAATCCTCATCAGCTAAAGCTTGCCATTTCCCTTCAGCATATACTTCCGCCTTAAATGCATTTCCAGATGGAGTAAATCTCATTTGAATAGAGTCACCGAAAAGCTCTTTAAATTCTTTTTGTTCTTGTGCACTCATTTCAGTAGTTTTCAATAGTGCTTGTAACGAAATCTTTACTGTCATATTATTTTTCGTCGTTACTAACGTTATCTCTTTATCTTCATAAGATAATTTGGAAATTACTAGTGTCTTATAAAGATCTTGGTATGTCATCTTTTGCACCTGTTTAGTCGCTGCAACTGCCTGTTTTGGGTGGATAATACTAGAAACATCTACAGTTTCTTGAGCATTTGCTTGTAATCCAAAACCTCCTGTAAAACATGCAATACTAAGCGCACCAGCTAAAAACGTCTTTTTCATTATACCTGCCCCTTTCCATTCATAAATTCAGTGTACTAAAACAACTGTTAGTAAATCTATAAAAATATGTAAATTATTCAAAATTATAAAAAAGTCCTATTTTCTTAGAAATATAAAATTACTAAATCTCCAAAACTATCAGGAAGTATATTACATAATTTCTACAATGCATTAAGTACTTTTTTCAATAAATCCAACGAAAAGTACTATTATTCTTCGTTTAGAATAAACACCATATCATAAATATGCTTTATGCCTCTTTTTATTTATGCAGAAAAATTAGTAAATTAGTTTATTCTTTAGTAGGTATAAAGTAGATAGCCGCTCTTTAAATTGAAAAATCAAAGGATTTTCTTTGCATGGGGAAAAATTCAATGTTAAGTATAGTTCTATTTGATTCTATATATTAAAATATTTGATAAATAGAAGATTTCGATCTAAAGAAAGGAGTTTTAGTACTTGGTAAATACTCTTGTAAATATATTTGTCCTTATAACTCTATTCAGTATTGTTATAGCAATTGTTTTTCTTCTTCTTGCAGTGTTCAATTTCATAAAGATGGATAAAATTAAAGCTCTGAAAATGCTGAAATTAGCCGCAATCCCAATTATCATTATGATTTTTTGTATGATTGGCTTTTGGGATATTTCACCTGAATATAAAGCAAATAAAGAAAAGGTGACTGTTACATATGAAGAAAAACCCGTAGCTAAAGCAGAATCAATAGAAGGTGCAACTTGGCAAACTAAAGTAAAAGAGGTTGCTTCTCTTAATAGCACACCTTCTAAAAAGTTCGATACAATTGAAGCCTACGCTAAAAAGTACCCCGCTACAAAGGCTGAAATTAAAGAATTCGAGGATTACATGAAAGCCGAATATAAAACTAAAAAATATTTAGCAGACGTACAAAATAATGAATATATGCTAGAAAATATTTTTAAGGCATATGTAGTGAATAGATACTATGGAGAAGAAGAATCGCCGATCAACGATTTTGTCTTTGGGTTTTATCAAAACGCTAATTATACTTTTAAGGAACTCGAATCCATTAATAGTCATGCAATAAAATATAATGAACGCCAAATGGACAAAGCATTAGCGGCTATTGAACATTAAATGTCACTCTCTCGGGTGACGTTTTTTACTTTTGGGGAAATTAATAAAGGCGTTATATCATTATAATAATTGAGGCTTTCATTTGATTTTTCAATATTAGAAGAAGTAGTATGGAGGTGTAATTAGGGATACAACACATACCCATACAATTATATTAATGTAACAATTTCAAAGGAGGAATTTAGGATGAATTATCAAAATATTACAGTTGCAGGTAGCGGTGTTCTAGGTAGTCAAATTGCTTATCAATCCGCTTTTAAAGGATTTAATGTAACCGTATACGATATTAATGATGAGGCCTTAACAAATGCACAAGATCGTATCACAAAATTAAAACCGTTATACCAACAAGACTTAGGCGCGACGCTAGAAGAAGTTGATGCTGCATATGCACGATTATCATTTAAAAGTGATTTGTCAGAAGCGGTTGCAAATGCCGATCTTGTGATTGAGGCGATTCCTGAGGTTGTTAAAATTAAAACGGAATTTTACACAAACCTTGGCAAAGTTGCCCCTGCTAAAACAATCTTTGCGACAAACTCATCTACATTATTACCAAGCCAATTTGCTGAAGCAACTGGTCGTCCAGAAAAGTTTATAGCGCTTCACTTTGCAAATACGATTTGGAAAAACAACACAGCCGAAATTATGAAGCATCCAGGAACTGATATGAAAGTGTTCGATGAAGTCGTAGAATTTGCACGTTCAATCGGCATGGTTCCACTTCCATTATATAAAGAACAACCAGGCTATATTTTGAATTCATTACTAGTTCCATTTTTAGATGCTGCTGAATCACTATTAGTAAAAGAAGTAGCAGACCCAGAAACAATCGATAAAACATGGATGATTGGAACAGGAGCACCACTAGGTCCATTCGCCATCCTTGACATTGTCGGCATTAACACTGCCTTCAACATTGTAGAGGCAAAAGCCGCTGCTACAGGTGAAGAAAACTTTAAAAAATTAGCCAATCTCTTAAAAACAGAGTATATCGAAAAAGGCAAACTAGGCCGCGCTACAGGCGAAGGTTTCTATAAATATCCAAACCCAAACTTCGCAAAACCTGATTTCCTAAAAGGCTAATTAATTAATAAAAACGATGTACATAGTGTCTTCACTATGTGCATCGTTTTTTATTTCAAGGTGTTGGAATTTAGGTTGCCGGGTAGCCACCCGAAACAACCGGGTATAAAGTTCACGAGAAAAAATCCCAAAAACTAGGTGCATCCTGAAATTCTACTGTTGCCAGCTTCTCTATAATTTTTAATTTAATTTCTTGTTCCAAGTCTTCCCTTTCCTGAAAGTCTGTATTGTGCAGACATTGTTTTATTTTCGGTATGAAATTCTCTATAATCGTTAGCGTCTCTTCATTGTATTGATTTTCTAAAATCGTCATATATTATTCCCCCTTTTTGCTGAGTGTAGTTTTGAGTTTATTTAAAGCCTTCCTATGAAGGTTTGATATATTCTGCGGTGTAGTTTGTAATGTGTGAGCTATTTCTTTTATAGAAAGCTCTTTTACATAAATCATCTCTAATATTTGAAGTTGTTTAACCGTTAGTTTTTGCAAAGACTTTAAAAGCAGTTCATCTTCAATATTGTCAAATAATCCTCCATCAACTATATGATCCAGTTCAATTTCAACGCTTGCATCTTCTATTAGCTCTTTCGCGGTCGTGCCGCCTTCTTCTGATAAGCCTTTATCTAATATTAATAAAGCACGATTTTGTAGCCTTCTCCTTTTTTTATCAAAATCTAAGCTAAAAAAATAAATTAAATTACTGACATATTTGATTTTCCTAACATTTATATAGTGAGATTGGAAAGATTCATCGACAAGTTTCTTATTTTGTTCGGTTGGATATAAGATCGCCTTTTGCACCAAATAAAGATTATTGGAATCCGACAAAAAGCTTTTTATGATTGGATTGTTAACCTGCGCATTATTTCTATAGAAGAATTCCTCTATTTTTTGTTTCTCCATTTAATTATCCCTCCAATACTTCCGCCTTCTTTCTATTTAAAGTGAATGTTGTATCTATATTATAAACCAAAATAGGAACAAATGTTCTTAAAAAGAATAAAAAAAACACCTTTTATACAAAAAAGGTGATTTAATCCAACTCTTTCAAATATCTAAAATAGCTTTTATTTTTTCTGGCTGAATTATGATCAGCGACTATTAAAGTAAATGGGATAGCACTACTGTTAAAATGCTTAAACTCCTTTAATACGTGCTCTTCATTAATATCTTATTGATATACGTAATATTATTTTCTTGTAACCCTAACACAATAGTGACATTCCTTGCTTGAATATACCGTTATATCATATTTCATCTTAGAGACCTTAAAGAGGTCTAAAACATAAGAAATGGAAACCGTGACAAAATAATTTTTTTTACAGGAAGGTTGTTTTTATTACAGAAGGATCCTCTTTACATAGTACGGTTACAATTTTGGTGATATAGCCAAGCGGTAAGGCAAGGGTCTGCAAAACCTGGATCCTCGGTTCGAATCCGAGTATCACCTTATATTACTAATTTGGAGTAAGAGGGAGGGTGATTTACATTATGACACCAGAAAATGTTCCAATTTGGATTAGCCTAATAGGAAATTTTGGATTCCCTATTGCCATTACAGTCTATCTATTCATTCGCTTTGAAAGGAAAATAGATAAATTAGAAGCGGTCATTATGGAGTTATCGGAAGTTATAAAATCTCTTAATTACAAAAAAGGAGGGTGAGCCACACGGAAATTGGAAAATTATTGGCGGGTATTCAAACATCTGCTAAAATTTAAATGAAGGGTGGGAGGGTCTAAATTGGGAATTGGATTAGTTGCTTTGGGATTAGTATTGGTACTAGGAATAGCTATTATGATAAGTCTTGGTAAATCGAATAAAAAGAAATATATAATTTGGGGAATAACTATGATGTTAGTAATTGCTCCTTTATTCTCAGGGGTTGTTTCTATTCTGTATGGGAGATATGCAGGTGAGGGATTTGCGGCGGTCGCACTAATGATGGTCATGTTTCCACTTCTATTTTTAACTGGACTTGTGCTTCTTCTTTTAGGAATTTTTAAAAAAGGAAAAGCTAAATCTATTAAGCCAACGGATGCGTAACAGCTTTTATTGCTTTTCATATGACTTTCATTTAACGCTTATATTTATTATTGTGCAGGTAATTGACTTACGCTTGCATTTTCTACTAACTCGCGTTGGTGGGTGTATTATTTTCTTTCACTTTTTATTTTGACCAACATATAATTAATTGCTAAAAAGGTTATCTCTTCTGTATGATTGTAAATAATGGGAGGGGAAATTTATGATAGCCTACAGGAGAATTGCTGTACTATATTTTCTAATTATGTTCCTTAGCATTTTTATTGCAACACAAGTGAACAGTATATTAACTGGTGTATTGGTTCTTGCTTTTTTGTATTGGTTGTTTATTGGTTTTCCTTATTTACTACAAGAAAAGGTAAAGTTTTTCGAGATATGTTGGAATTGGTTAACGAAAGGTGGAAGAATAGGTCCTAGAAACTAAAGATTTATACATTCATTTTACTGAATATTCAGATGAATAAACTAAGGAATGTGATCAAATGCTGGAAGCTTACATGCTTTATCAGATTTTTATTTTAAGCATACTATACAACTATAAAGGGATCGATTGGAGGCAATTATGATTAGCAACAATAAAATTGCAAAGGTCAATATTGTGCTGGTAATTTTACTTGCTTTAGGTATCACCTATAATTATTTTTACAACCATGTACCAATTCAAATTGAACTCTTAGGCAATTTAGGATTTTGGCTAGTATTCCCATTATCGATCATCAATATAGTACTGAGCTTAAAACTATTGAAAAATAAAACGGGTAATGCTAGTAGCTACGTCACTTTTACGATTGCTGTCATTCTTTTAATCATTGCTTTATTTTTATTGTTTCATTGGACCACGCCATAAAAATCAAAAAACTCCAAGGGTAAAAGCTCTTGGAGTTTTCGCTTCAATGGCTGTTCAAACATCCACTGAAATAAATTATAGATACAAAGTCATATAATCCTCATCAAAATATTGCTGATCTATTTTTAATGCCCTTTTCTCTGTTCCAAAAACCTCAAACCCTAAAGAAGAATACAGTCTTTTTGCTGAAGCATTCGTTGATACAACCGTTAGATGAAGCTGTTCAACTCCCTTTAACTCCCTCGCTTTGTTAATTACTTCGACCATTAAACGCTTACCAATACCAAGCCCGCGCTTTTTCGGAGAAACATACACCGCAAAGATGCTCGCTTTATGCTTTAACTTAAGCTTACTTTCCTGCACTAGCGTCGCAACGCCCACTAATTGTTCATGATCAAATACCCCTAACGTAAAAGAGCCTTGTGATTCAAATCTGCTGGCAAACAGCTCAATCGGATTATCCTTTTCCTCCTCAAAGCTAGAGCCAAATGCTTCAGGATTATTTTGTAGCGCTTCTAATCTTAAATTCCGATAGACTTCAGCATCTGCAGCTATTAAAAGTCTACTATTCATTTTTATCCCTCCTACGATACTTTCCATTTTTATCGCCAATTCTTAATCGTTTTTTATGTACTTCCACAAGATAGTTCCCTAAAATGGGAATAACAGTACAAAGGAGAAGATTAAAATATGAAATCGAACAGTATGGCGCACCATTTTCATCTATTACAAGAGCAGCGAATTCACTATGTACCTTGCATTCATTCACTCCCAGAGGAACAACTATGGCACCGCGAGAAAGAAGAAAAATGGTCTATCGGTGAACACTTCTATCACCTTTATCTAATCTTAAAAATGCTAAAAACAGCAACAAAGTTTTCCTTACTACTGACGCCTTACGCAAAAATGCGAAGAAACAAGCCTTTCGCTACAGAAATACATGATATATACGAGGAATATAAAAATAAAAAAGGAAGCGGCATGAGAGCTCCAGGAATATTAGTGCCTCCCTCTAAAATTCGTTTTACGCTAAGCAGCAACGACATCGAACAATTACTAGTAAACGAAACGAGCGCAATGCAAGAATTAGTAAAAAATATTGAGGAGGATATTGCCGGGCATATTGTCTTTCCAGACCCTATCGCTCACTACCCTAACCTTATTCAATCTATCCAGCTACTTGCCATCCATGAAAAGCATCATTTTACAATAATAAAGGAGCAATATAATCGATTGATTGCATCAAGTGAAGTTTTAATTTAAGCGTTTTAAAATGAAAAGAGGTTTGACATATGAAGATTCTAGGAAATGTTATTGATGATCAAGGAAGATGTAAGCACTATTTTAAAAAGCAAGATACCATTTCAATTAAATTTAAATGTTGTGGGGAGTATTATCCTTGCTATAAATGTCATGAGGAAAATTCAAATCATAAAATTCAGCCATGGAAGAAAGAGGACTTTCATGAAAAGGCAATATTTTGTGGTGTATGTAAAAGTGAATTAACGATTCATGACTATATGAATCACACAAACTGTAAACATTGTCATACTCTTTTCAATCCAAATTGCAGTAAGCATTTTCATATATATTTTAAGACGGATAATAATAATCCTACATGTACTTTCTAAATATAAAGGCCTTTGAAGGATGATTAATTCCTGCAAAGGCTTTTCCTATTACTATAACTGGAGCTACGCGTAATGATTATTTATTATATTTTTGAAGAAATACTTTTACTTTCTCCTTGGCAAATTGCGTGCTCAAACTACCTGGATTTGCATCAAAGCCATGATCGACCTTTGGAAGAAGATAAAGTTCATGCGCTACACCACTTGTAGTCAGTTTCTCATCCAAGATGTTCGCCTGCTCTACAGGAACAATACGATCACCCGTCCCTAAAAACATAATAGTTGGTGGCGTATGTTCATGGATATAGCTTATAGGGGAAAGTATCTTATAACGCTCAGGGTAATCGGATGGTGAACCTCCAATGTACTTATCCATAACATCTTGGACATAATTCTTACTTGGATTGTTCTTGTAAAACGCGGTCATATCTGACGGCCCATACATGTTAATCACTGCCTTGATCGGTACATCCGGAACATCCGTTGATGGCAGTAAATACTTATCTCCCAAACTATATGCAGCAAGCATAGCTAGATTTCCCCCAGCAGACTCTCCCATTAAAATGATTCTGTTCGGATCAATCTTATACGTAACTGCATTTTGCACGATCCAACCAATCGCCGATTTAACATCCCCTACTTCATCTTTCCAACCTGCTTCAGGAGGCATACGATATCGGACATCAAAAACAGTGTACCCTTGATCATTCATCCACTGATTCCAGTCTTGCACTTGGCCTTTATCTCCACTTACCCAACCACCACCATGCACTTGAACAATGACCGGTGTTAAAGCATCCTCTGATTTTTTCTTCGCTGGCCACACATCAAGCTTTAGTTCAATGCCGTCCTTAGTTTTCCCATACACCACATCTACACTTGGTTTTGTTGAGATAGTTTGTTTATAAAAAAAATGTGAGCTAAGAGCAACCGATACATTCTCGCTTTTAGCATAGCTTTTCATATTACTAATTGACTGCACAGTTAAAAACATCAATAACAACAAAATAGGAAATAACACTGTAAGAGCAATGAAAGTTTTCTTCCAAAAAGAAAGAGCTAATAAAACGATTATTATTAATGCTGTCACTACTAGAATAACCGGAAATATAGAAGCTCCCCATGCAAGGAGACTCATTATTTTATCCATATTACTCGGGTTAAAAATATAGTAGGCCACTATAATAATAATAAAACATACTACCACAGAGAGGATTGTGAGTAGCCACTGAAGAAAACCTCTAGGTCGCCAATTGAAATTTGCTTTTGTCTGATTCATCTTTTGAGAATCCCCTATACTACACATATTTTTATAATGCCTTTTATACATAAGATTTTTAGTAAGTATTTTAAAATGATATGCTACATTGATAATAAAAACGTTAGAAATAACTATCTCCATTGTTCAAAGACTCCTGTTGTGGTCAGCTGGAATCTACATATTTTAATCACCTTATTCTGTATGTAACGTGCGTGAATGCCAGAGCTGTAGCTAATGCTCTTTCATTTTCAAAGTTTGTAGAAAAAAATGAGTTTGAAACTTTATTTTGTACTAAGCAAGAAAAGAAAAGCGGGAGAGCAGTGATCTAAAAAACCCTCTTTTGAATTGGAAGTAAAGCATTAAAGAATGAGTTAAGTCGAGTTATGTTAACAAAATAGCAAAAGATTATTTTGAAACATTGATAATGATGATTTGGTACTAACATAAGTAAAGAAAGGAGAATTATTATAAAAGACGGATTGTAATATTAAGTGCAACACCCAGAAGTCAATATAAAGGAAGCCCATAACGACCTCGTGTAAAATGTAGTTACCACACAAACATTCAAACGGAGGAATCGTTATGAGCTATACCCATCTTACCATATCAGAACG